>JAGQUE010000467.1 GCA_020438665.1 Nocardioidaceae bacterium
CCAGACTCCCTGTGCCCAGAGCCTCGCCGGGCCGCGGTGGCGGCCGTGGCTAGGCTGGCAGAGCGATCGACGGGGGTCGGCGAGGAAATCCCGCGGGATTCCGCGTTCTCGGGTCAGGGCGGGTCCTGGGGGGGCAGGATGACGGTGTGGACGGGGCAGGGACCCCAGTGTTCCCGTCCCTGACCCGAGAACGCCGAACACACAGGGGGGATTCACGATGCGCCGCCTCCTGGCCGTGCCGGCCGCTGCGCTGACAGCCGCTCTGAGTCTGGCCGGGGTCACGCCTGCGGCCACCGCGGCCACGGTGGCAACCGCAACAACGGCGCACAGCGTGAACATCGTGATGCGCCCCACCGACGGAAACGACCCGCGCGGCGACAGCTACACCACCGACAACGTGAAGATGAAGTGCTCGGCGCACATCTGCGTCCACTGGGTCAACGGCACCACTGACAAGGTTGCCGACGGCTGGCAGGACACCACGCTCAAGCAGATGAACAAGATCTGGCGCTACGTCGTGGGCGACCTCGGCTATCGCCCTCCGCTCGGCGACGGCAAGCGCGGCGGCAACGCCAAGCTCGACGTCTATCTCAAGGACCTCGGCTCGCGCGGTTATGCCGGCTACTGCGCCCTGGAGCGCATCACCAAGAACGGCCTGTTCGCGACCTCCTACTGCGTCCTGGACAACGACTTCGACCCCGCCCAGTTCGGCGGCCGGCCGGCGTTCGGCAACCTGCGCACGACTGCCGTGCACGAGTTCTTCCGCGCCGTCCAGTACGCCTATGACAGCGACGAGGACGACTGGTTCGTCGAGTCGACGGCCACCTGGATGGAGGAGCAGTACGCCGACGACGTCAACGCCAACCGCACCTACATCCAGTACGGCCAGGTCGCGATCCCCAGCGCGCCGCTCGACCTCGCCGTCGGCAATGGCTACCCCCAGTTCGGTGACTGGGTGTTCTGGCAGTACCTGAGCCAGCGGCTCGGCAAGGGCATCGTCAAGACCGTCTGGAACAAGGCAGGCGAGTTCAAGGACGGCGGCCACATGTACTCCACCCAGGCCCTCGTGTCCGCCCTCAAGAAGAAGGGCTCGTTCGCGGAGCGGTTCGCGCTCTACGCCTCGGCCAACACCGCACCCGGCAAGGGCTACTCCGAGGGCGGCTCGTGGGGCCAGTCCGCACCCATGGAGCACAGCTACACGATCTCCAGCGGCGCTACCGCGACCGACACGGTCACCATCAACCACCTGGCCTCGAGCAACATCCGACTGACGCCGAGCTATGCCCTCACCGGCAAGAACCAGCGGGTGCGGATCGACGTCGACGGCCCGTCCTCGAAGTCCGCGCCGCGGGCGGTCGTCGCGGTCACCAAGAAGGACGGCACGATCTCGCGCACACTGATGTCGCTGGACACCAACGGCGCCGGGCACGGCACCTTCCTCTTCGATGCCGAGCAGGTCTCCTCGGTGACCCTGACGCTGGTCAACGCCTCGACCCACTACGCCTGCTGGACCCAGCCCGGGGCCGACCCGTCCTACTCCTGCCAGGGCTCGTCCAAGGACGACAACCGCTCGTTCAGCTACACCGCCCGGAGCACCACGGCCTGAGCCGGGCATCATTGCCCCCATGGACCGCCGACTCGCCCTCGTCCGACGCCCCAGCCCACGCCTCGCGGAGGGACTCGTCACCCACATCGAGCGCCAGCCCGTCGACCCCGACCTCGCTGCGCGTCAGTGGGAGGCCTATGTCGACGTCCTTCGCCGCGCCGGCTGGGACGTGGTTGAGGCGCCGGCCGCGCCCGACCTGCCGGACTCCGCGTTCGTCGAGGACACCGTCGTCGTCTATGGCGACCTGGCGGTCATCACGCGCCCTGGTGCGCCCGAACGGCGTCCCGAGCCCGACGCCGTCGAGCCGGTCCTGCTCGACCTCGGCTATCGGGTCGCCCGGATCGAGGACCCCGGCACCCTCGACGGCGGCGACGTGCTCAAGCACGGCGGCACCGTGTGGGTCGGACTGGGCGGCCGGACCAACCGGGAGGGCTTCGAGCAGCTGGCGGCCCACCTGACGGGGCTTGCCGCCGACGTCGTCCCGGTCCCGCTGAGTCTGGTGCTCCACCTCAAGTCGGCGGTCACGGCGCTCCCCGACGGCACCGTCGTGGGCTTCCCCGAGGTCGTCGACGACCCCCAGGTCTATCCGACGTTCCTCGCCGTCCCCGAGGAGCACGGCGGTCACGTGGTGCTGCTCGGTGGCGACCGACTCCTGATGAGCACCTCCGCCCCCCAGACGACGGCGCTGTTCCGCGACCGCGGCTATGACGTCGTCACCGTCGACATCTCCGAGTATGAGAAGCTCGAGGGCTGCGTGACCTGTCTCTCGGTGCGGCTGCGCGGCTGACGGCCGACCCGTGGCCCCGCTGCCGCGCCGGTCCGCTAGGCGCGGTGGGACTCCGCAGCGGCCTGGTCCCCGACGACCCCGTGGTCGGCGTCGAGCGTCGACCCGGTCAGCGTCATGCGAGGACACCCTTTCGTCCGGTCTCGTTTCCGTCCATGCGGGCGCGCCGGCACCGACGCGCGCGAGTCGCGGAGGTACCCCCGAGGCGCGGTCCCATGCGCATCGGCTCCGGAGGGCTCAGCCTCCGGCCGCTGCGGGCACGTCGGCCCAGACGTCCTTGCTGCCGTCGCCCGCGCGCTCGACGCCCCATGCGGCGGCCAGTCTCCGCACGATGGCCAGCCCGCGGCCCCCGGATCGGAGGTCGCCGGCCTTCAGGTCGTCCGGGACCCCGTCGAGGGGCGGCACCGGGATCTGGCCGCCGTGGTCGACCACGTCGACCTTGACGAGATCGCGATAGACGTCGACGACGATGCCGTAGGGCGGCTCGCCGTGCTGGATGGCATTGGTGACCAGCTCGCTCACGACGAGAACGACGGTGCGGCGTACCCGCTCCTCCAGCTCCGCGTCGGCCATCTGACGACGGGCGTAGTCGCGGGCCCGACCTGGCGCACTGAGGTCGGGCGGTAGCGGAAAGCGGTTCCCTGTGGATCGCATCGAGATCATGACTCCACACCGGGTGTACCCACGAGCAACGCCGGCAAACCGTCATCCGTGGTCAGCCGGGTGGCTGACACGGCAAGGCTACCTGGGAGAAGGTGGAGGGGTGAGCGACGAGGAGCGACACGCGCCTGCGGCCGTGCCATGGGGCCGCGTGGCCCGCCTCGTCGTGCTGGTTGCCGTCGGCTATGTCGCGGGCTCCCTGCTGGCGTGGGAGCTGCTCGGCGCCGGCTATGCGCCCGTCTTCTTCGCCCCCGCGGGTGTCACCGTGGCCGCCCTGCTGCTGACGGACCGGGGGCTCTGGCCGGTGGTCCTCGTCACCGCGGCGACGGCCGAGGTCGCCCTCGACCTCAGTCACGGTAGTCCGGGCGCGACGGCGCTGGGCCTGGCGCTGGCGAACACCGCAGAGCCGTGGGTCGGCGCGAGCATCGTGCGTCATCGGGTGGAGCGGCCCTCCCTGACCAACCCACGACACCTCGTCCTGCTGATCGCGGGTCCCGTCGTCGCCGGCCCGGTGGTCGGCGCCGCGCTCGGCGCCACGGTCGACACCACCGCCGTGAACACGTGGCTGGTCCACGTCGCGACGTTCTGGACCGGTGATGGCCTTGGTGCCCTGACGGTCGGGACCCTGATCCTGGCCTGGGCGGAGGCGCTGCGCTCCGATCGCGACCGGCTCGCGCGCCGTGTCATCGAGGGCACGGCGCTGGCCGCCACGGTGACGCTGGCGACGGCGTGGGGGTTCGCCCAGCTCCAGGCGCCGTTCGTGATCCCGATGGTGCTGGTCTTCATCGGCGCCACGCGAGGGATGCCCGTCGCCGCCGCCGCTGCCGCGGCCTTCGCGATCACGGCCAACATCGCCTCCGCCACCGGTGTCGGCCCGTTCACCGCCGTGGACCGCCCCGGCTTCGCCGCCTGGGGCAACCTCCAGTTCTTCCTGGCCGTCACGCAGCTCGGCGCCTATGCCTTGGCGGTCGGGCTCGCCCAGCGCGATCTGGCCCGGCGGCGCCAGGAGGAGCAACTGGCAGCACTGACCCGTGTCGAGGAGATGAGCCGGGTGACCTCGCTGTTGTCCACGGCGGCGACGGTGCGCGAGATCAGCGCGGCGGTGGCCCAGCATGGACTCGCCCAGGTGGCCGACTTCGGCGTCATCGCGGTGCTCTCCTCCGACGGCGCCACGGTGTCGACGTTCCCCTCCGGGGCGCTGCCGCGTGAGATCGCCGACCGCTATTCCCGGCTCCCCCTGGAGGCGCCGTTCCCGACCTGTGAGGCGATCCGCACGGCCGCCCCCATCATCGTCCACAGCCAGGAGGAGACGCGGCTCAGGTTCCCGGCGACGATGCCCGCCGCGGAGGCGCTCGGCACGGAGTCGCTCCTCACCGTCCCGATCGTGCTGGCCAGCGGACTCGCGGCCGGCAGTCTCTCCTTCGCCTTCCGGGAGCCCCGAGCGATCACCGAGGACGTCGTCACCACTGCCACGCGCCTCGCCGCCGAGACGGCTCACGCTCTGGGTCGCGCACGACGCTACGAACACGAGCGTGAGGTCGCCCACGATCTCCAAGTCGCCCTGCTGCCCGCCATCGAGCCATCGCCGGCGCCGGGTGTGCGGGCGGCCGCCGTCTATGCGCCCGCCGATCCCGAGCACGAGGTGGGGGGTGACTGGTACGACGTGTTCCCCCTCCCGGGCGGGCGCGTGGCGATGGTCGTGGGCGACGTCGTCGGCCACGACCTGAGGGCGGCGACGACCATGGCCCGGCTGCAGCCTCTGCTCAGGGTGATGGTGTCGGAGGCCACCGACCCGGCCGACGCGCTGGCCCGCCTGGACCGCGCCGCCCCCTATGTCGACCGGTCACTGATGACGACCGTCGGGGTCGCCGACTACGACACGGTCACCCGGCGCCTGCGCTACGCCTGCGCCGGCCATCTGCCGCCCCTGCTGCTCGACGCCAACGGGCCACGGCTGCTCGAGGACGGCCGCGGGCTGCCCCTCGGCGTCGACGCCACCAGGGAGCGACCCGTTGCCGAGGTGATGATCACCCCGCCGGCCCGGCTCGTCTGGTACACCGACGGCCTGGTCGAGCGTCGCGGCGAGTCGGTGACCGCGGGTCTCGACCGGCTCATCGAGGCCGGCCGAGCGCTGCGCCCCGATGGGACGGCTGAGGCGGTCGTCCACCAGCTGCTGCAGGCGCTGACGGCCGAGCGGGCGCTGCCCGACGACGTCGTCATCCTCAGCGTGGACTTCGGGGATCCAGGAGTCAGTCCGGTGGCCCCGTCCACGCTGGATCGGGAGAACTCCCTCTAGGCTGGGTCCGCGACCCGCGACCCCAGCGGGCGGCCCCCCGTGGGCTGATAGTCGAAAGGCTCGCGATGCCTCCCAGCAAGCTGAGCGCGCTGCCGGACGGGCGCGCCCTGGTCACCCTGGTCGGCGAGCTCGACCTCGCGGTGGCGCCCGACCTCGTGACGGAGATGGAGTACGCCGTCGACCAGGTGTCCCCCCACCTGGTGCTCGACCTGACCGGCGTCGACTTCATCGACTCCAGCGGGCTCACCATGCTGATCCGCGTGCGCCAGATCACCGACGACCGTGGCGGCAGCCTCGTGCTCACCGGGGCCGGCGAGGCGCTCGAGCATCTTCTGACGTTGACCCGCCTCGACGAGCTGTTCGACGTGCGGCCCCGCTCGGAGGTCATCGGCGAAGCCTGACCCGCCCGGTCACCCGCCCGCGAGTGCGTCCAGGTCTCCGGCGGCCGAGCCTCCGAGCCCGATCGTGCTGCCGTCCACGACGACGGTCCAGTGACCGGAGCGCCAGCGAACGACGTCCTCGTCCTGAACGCGCCCGATGTCGGGCAGCGTCACGGCAGCGGTGAAGGAGACCTCAACAGCGCCACCGCTCAGCTCCAGCGCGTCCACGTCGGCCGGGGCGGGGACGCCGGCCGCTGACGCGTCGAAGAACCGGGTGAAGCGCGTCCCGTCCCAGCGGTAGAGATCCGCGTCGTCGGCCGTGCCCTTCACGCCGGGGGGCGCCCGGTTGCCGGTCGTCGACACCACGAGGTCCCCGTTCGTCGACGCCAGGGCGTCCACGTCGCGTTCGGCGCCGGTCAGGCCCGCTCTGGAGCCGTCGAGGAACATGCGCCACCGGCCGCGTCGCAGGCGCACGACGTCCTCGTCCTGCACCCGACCCACGCCGGGAAGCCTCAGGGGCTGCGCGAACGAGAGGAGCAGCACACCGTGCGGCCGGACCTCCAGCGCGTCGACGTCGGCCCGCCTCGGGACCCCCGCCCCGCCGGCGTCCAGCCTCGTGCGGTAGGAGGTTCCCGACCAGGCGAGCACGTCGGCGTCGTCGACCGGGCCGGTGATGCCGGGAAGCCTCAGCGGCCCCGCGGTGGAGGCGAGGAAGGAGGGTGGCCCGAGGCTGACGGTGAGGTCGAGGGTCACCTGCTCGGTGAGGGCACCGCTGTGCCCGGTGACCACCACCGGATAGCTGCCCGGTGGCGCCGAGTCGGCCACCTCCAGCGTGACCGTCCCGGACCCGCCACCGGCCACCGTCGACGGGACGACCGACGAGCCGGCCAGCACGCCGGGAGGACCTTCGGCGCTCAGCGTGACGGTCGCGGAGAACCCGCTGGTGGGGTTGACGTCGATGGTCGCCTGTCCCTGGCTGCCTGGCCTGAGGGACATGGCGGTGGGCGCGACCGCGAGCTCGAAGCCGGGCTCGGGGGCCGGCAGGGCGGCGTACGCCGCGGCCGCGTCGAGGAGGCCGTGGCCATAGGTGTCGTCGGCGCCGGCGCTGCCGAGGTCGGTGGCTGTGCTCTCCACGAGCTGCTCGAGGGCATCAGGGCCGAGCCCAGGACGGGCCGCGAGGAGCAGGGCGATGGCCCCGGCCACGTGCGGCGCCGCGATCGACGTGCCCGAGAGGTACTGGTAGAGCCCGTAGCGGTCGGCGGTATAGAGGTTGGTGCCCGGCGCCACGACGTCGGGGAACACGCGACTCCGGCCGCCACAGGTGCTCGGGCCGCGGCCGCTGTCGGAGCGGATCAGGTCGTTGGCGTTGACGGCGCCGACCGTGAGTGACTCGGGGTAGTTGCCGGGGCTGGCGCTCGAGGACGCCGCACCGCCGAAGTTGCCGGCGGGGAAGACCGTCAGGATGCCGGCCGCGCGCAGCGCCTGGACGTCGCTCTGGAAGGTCAGGTCGCAGCCGGGGCCGCTGCCGATGGACCAGGAGGCGTTGACCACCTGGGGTGCGTCGGGGGTACCGGGGTCACCGTCGGGGTCGAGCAGCCACTGGAAGGCCTCGTGGACCGCACTCACCGTGGACGCACCGCTGTCGTCGAAGACCCGCGCCGCGATCCACTGGGCACCGGGCGCGGTGCCGATGGTGACGCCGCTGTCGTCGCGGCCGACGGCGACCGCGAGCGTGCCGGTGCCGTGGCCGGTGAGGTCGGTGGGCGTCGCGTGTTGCTGATAGGGGTCGAACCAGCCGGTGGAACCGCCGCGGTAGCCGGGCGCGAGGTCGGGATGGGTCACGTCGACGCCGCTGTCGAGGCTGGCCACCACCACGCCCGCTCCGGTCTCGCCCTGGGCCCACACGTCGGGGGCGTGGACGGCGACCTGGTTGTCGGTGCCCGCGGAGACGGCGGGCACCAGCCTGATCGCATCGGGTCGCACGCTCGCGACGTCGGGACGCGCCGCGAGCCGGGCGAGCACGTCGGGGGTGGCGGACAGGGCGACGGCGTTGGTGACCCACAGGGGCCGTACGTCGCGCACCAGTCCTGCTCGGCGCCACGTGGCGACCTGGGCGAGCAGCGGGGCCTGGGTGGCCTCGGCGTGGGAGCGGAGCGTCGCGGCCACGGCTCCGGCGCTCCGGCGGTGGACCTGACGCCATCCGGCGCGCAGGTCCGCGTCCCCGACCTGGTCCCGCAGGGTGACGACGACCGTGCGCATCTCCTCGGCGCCCGGCGCGCTCCCCCGTGCCGCAGCCGGCGAGGTCGGCAACACCGCCAGCACACCCGCGAGTGCGAGCAGCAGTCGCACGGCATGCCCGGCACCGCGGCCCGATCGCGTCACGAGGCGATCTCCTCCAGGGTGCGGTCGTCGCTGTCGGCATCCCGGCCGTCCTGAGCATCGCCGGAGCGCCGCCGGAACCGGCGCACGCCCAGGAGCAGGACGGCGACCAGGAACAGCGCGAGGCCGGAGGTGGCCACCCGCAGTGGCGTCACGTCGGCGACGGTCGGTGATGTCACGGTCCAGGCAGACAGGGTGACGGCGTCGAGGACCCCGCTGCGCCGAACGTGCACCTCGGCGGACCAACGGCCCGGCGTCAGCCCCGCCGTGCGGCCGGAGAACGTGCCGGACTCGACCTGGGTCAGCGGGATCGTCGAGGTCCCGCTCGGGCCGGTCAGGATCACGTCCACGCCGGCGAGCGGTGCCGGCTGGGGCATGGTCACCGGCCGGATCTTGGTCTCCAGCCGGGTGCTCGCCCCGGCAGGGATGGCCTCGAAGGTCACGAACAGTCCGTCGACGTTGACGACGTGCGGGATGGTGGGGCGGGTGGCCTCGGCACGTTCCCGCGCGGTCGGCAGGCTCGTCAGGATCCCGGCCAGCAGGACGCTGACCACCAGGACCCAGGCTTCCACGCGCACCCGTCGCGCGAACCCCCGACCGCGGGCGACCCGGTCGAGCCGGCCACCGACCCGCTCACGCACGGTGGCCGCGACCCCCGGGTTGACGGCGAGCGTGTTCAGTCCGGCCAGCCCCAGGGCGAGGAGGACCAGGACGACCTTGCCGGAGACGGCGAGCCCATAGCGGGTGTCCACGAGCTCCGACATGCCCGGAACGTAGCGACCCGTCTGATACAGGCCGGTGGCCAGGAGAACCGTCGAGGCCGCCGCGGCGCGGGCACTGTAGGCCCGCCACACCGGCGCCATGGGGACCGCCTCCACCGTCGGCTCGCGACGTCGCGGCAACACCCTCGCCGCCAGGATGACGAGGCCACCGGCCCAGACCCCCGCCGCGATCACGTGGGCGGCGCCCAGCAGGGCGGCGGGCACGGTGACGCCGGGCAGGGTGCCCGAGTGGCCGGCGAACGCGCGCAGCACCACCGCGGAGGACAGGGCCACCAGCGCGGCGCGACGCGCCTGGGGGCGGTCGGCTCCCCGGGAGCCCCACCGCCAGACGGCGACGGCGGCCACGACGAGGGCGACCTCCCGCAGACTCCACAGCCAGCCCCAGGAGGTGGCCGCGAGTGTGGACAGGGTCTGGTCGAGCCAGATGCCGAGCGGCATGCCCCACTGCCACGTCTTCAGCAGCGGCGTCAGCACGCCCGCATAGACGGTCGCGAGCACAGCCAGGCGGGCCGAGGAGCGGACCCGGGCACGCATCCGCTCGCCCGGGTCTCCCGCCCGGGCGAGCACGGAGCCACCGACACTGAGCGCACCGAGGGCCAGCAGCGTCGCGCCCAGGTCGAACCAGGTCAGCAGGGTCAGGTCCGGCCGGGACCCCGTGCTCGCGTCGACGGACGCGGGGAACATCCCGACGCCGAAGACCAGCACCCCCGACGTCGAGTGCCCGTCCACCATCGACAGGGTGTGCCACTCCAGCACGTAGGTGCCGCGGTCGAGCGGGGGCACCGTCAGCCGGACCACCTCGTCGCCCTCGACGCCGGCGATCTCACCGGTGACCCGCAGCCCTTCGGGCGTGCGCAGCACGAAGCTGCTCGAGGAGAGGTTGATGCGCTCGCCGTACCAGAGCGTGATGTCGGCGCGCCCCACCGGGACCGTCCCGCCCGGCGGCGGGTCGGACCGGACCACCTCGGAGTGCGCCGAGGCCGGCGAGGCGACCCCGAGGACCAGGCCCGCGAGCAGGAACAGGGCAGCAAGACCGGCCGCCAGGAGACGGCCGGTCCTGCTCCCCCGATGGCGGCTCACTGCTGGACCGCGATGTGTTCCAGTCGGGCGTCGCCGATGACGAGGGTCACCTCGTCGCCGCCGTGCAGCGCGTTGTTGGCGTTGGCGAGCAGGAAGAAGTACGTCGCCCCGAGCTGGAGCTGTCCCGAGTGGCGATGCGGCGGCGCCGACATCACGATGGTCCTGCCCGACTCCTCGTCGACCAGTGCCGGCGCGAGGTCCTCGTCGTGCAGGATCGGGCTGGCCTTGTCGGCGTCGACCACCTGGTAGCGCAGCTCCACCAGCCCGCCGGCCGCCGTGACCGCCACCAGGTTGACGTCGATCCCATAGCGGGCCGCCATCCCCTCCCGTGTCACCGAGCTGGTCCCCCACCGGACGTCCGTGGACTTGTGGCGGTACCACTGCCAGCCCCCGAACATCGCCAGGAACACAGATGCGGCCATGAGAAGCGCAAGCCAGCGCCGCCGCTGGGGGGGTGCGACTGCCTCTGTCGCCGGCGGCGCTGGCTTGCTGATCTGGACGGTCATCTCGTTCTCCTCGGTCCTCTGGACGTCACGGCAGGTCGAACGCGTCGATGTCGAGGTTGTTGCTCGTCAACCCGTGCGCCGTGCCGTCGAAGTAGACCGACCACGTGCTGCCGTTGCGATAGACCACGTCCTCGTCCTGGACGTTGCCCAGCCCGGGAGTCGCCGTGTTGGTGGCGGTGAAGGAGAGGTAGAGGTGGGTCGGGTCGACCCAGACCACTCCGTCGACGTTCGCCGCTGCCGGCAGGCCCACCACGTTGGCGTTGAACACGCGGGAATAGCTGTTCCCGCCGTTCCACCGGTAGATGTCGGCGTCGTCGGCCGCCCCACCCAGACCCGGCGGGTTGGTGTTCCCGCGGGTGGAGAAGAACAGCGTTCCGACATCGGACACGTTGATGGCGTCGATGTCGCGGTTGTTGCCCGTGAGCCCGTGCGCCGTGCCGTTGAAGAACATCTCCCAGTGGTCGCCGTTGTAGAACAGGACGTCCTCGTCCTGCACGGTGCCCACCCCCGGCACGAAGGTGTTGTTGGGCGACAGCGACACATAGAAGTGGGTGGCGTCGACGCGGCTGTAACCGTCCACGTTGGCGCTTCCCAGCAGCTGGCCGTCGGAGACGCCGTCCCACACCCGGCTGTGGACCGAGCCGTCCCACTGGTAGATGTCGGCGTTGTCGGCTGTCCCCCCGGCCCCGGGCGGGTTGCTGTTGCCCAGTGTCGAGTAGAACAGCGGCGCGGTGACCACGAACGACACCGACACCGGCGCGCTCCAGTTGCCGGCCACGTCCAGGGCCCGGACCTTCATCACCCGGTTGCCTTCAGCCAGCCCGCGGACATCCACCTGGCCGGAGAAGGTCCACGGACCCGACCCGGAGACGGTGAGCGCGGTGCCGTTGCCCTGCCCGGGGTCGGTGCCGACGAAGGCCTCCGCCGCCACGACGCTCGTCGCGGCGTCGTTCGCCGTCCCCGAGACCGTGACCTGACCGGCACCCTGGGTCGGGTCGGGGGACACGCTCGCGGTCACGGTGGGCGCCGTCTTGTCGACCAGGATCGTCGTGCTGTCGGTCGATCCCCAGTTGCCGGCTGCGTCACGGGCGTGCACATAGATGGTGTGCGTGCCGTTGCTCAGCGCCTTGATCGTGGCGAGCGGGATGTCGGCATAGCCGCCCTCGGACTGGTCGTTGAAGAACCCGTCACTGGCCAGCAGCGGGATGCCTGAGCCGTTGGCACCGACGGTGTCGATGAAGGCCTCGGCCCTGCTGATGGTCGTGTTGGTCACGCCGGAGGCGTCCGTCATCGTCGTCGCCGACACCCGCACCGCCTGGACGGTGGCACTGAACGGGATGGTCCCGTTGTTGGGCGTCGGGTCGGCCTGGACCCCGGAGGTGGTGGGCGCGGTCAGGTCGACCACCAGGTTGACCGCGATGGCGTCACCCCAGTTGCCCTGGCTGTCCTGGGCGTGGATGAACACGGGGTGCTCCCCCTCGGCGAGAGTGCCGATGACGGAGGCGGGGATCGTGGCGTCGAGGCTGGCGATCGGCGCGTCGGCGTTGACCGTCATCGTCTCGCCCAGGCCGTCGGTGCCCACCGTGTCGATGAAGTACTCGGCTGCCTGGATGTGGCTGTTGCCCGACGCGGTGTCATCGGCGGTCGCGGTGATGTCGATGGCATCGTCACCATTGGTGATGGCCGGCGCCAGGGTGGGCGACAGCGTGGTCGGTCCGCCCGGGTCGGCGCCGGTGGCGAGCACCGAGCTCAGCGGGCCCCAGTTGCCGTTGCCGTCCTGGGCTCGCACATAGAGCGCGTGCTGGCCGCTGCCGATGGCGACGGAGGCGTCGGCCTGCTCACTGACAGCGTCGAACGCGCCGTCGTGGGCCGCCATGGCGGCGCCGGCGACCGTCACGTCATCGAGGTAGAACTCGACTCCGGCGATGGCGGCATCGCCGCGGCCGGTGTCGTCGGCCACGGCCGTCAGCGTGGCGCCGTCATAGAGCACGTCGCTGAGCACGGGGCCCAGCGTGTCTCCGGAAGCGGGCGCGTTGGTGACGTCGATCGTGGTGAACATGCCGCCCTGGATGCCGGTGCGGTTGTTGTGGAGCAGGCCGCTGGCGTCATAGACAGCGAGCTGCTGGCCGCCGGCGAGGGACGGCGCGGTGATGATCGCATCGGCCGTCTGGCCGGGGCCGATGGTCTCGGCCGTGTAGTGGCGGTCGTAGTCGAGCCGGCTGCCGTCCAGAGCCACGACGGTCTGTCCGGCCCCCAGCACGCCCATGGAGTGATAGACCATCCCGGCGTTGACATAGCGCAGCAGCACCCTGTCCCCGCCGGACGCTGAGATCGGCGCGGTGTCGGGGTGGGCGCGGCCGTTGATGAGGGTGTACTTGGGCGCGAACGAGCGCATGTCGAACGCGCCCTTGTCGGCCGCGTTGTTGAGCGCCGGGTCGATCTCGCCCAGGAGCATCACCTGGTCCACGTCGAACGCCGTGGCGGCGTCGGCGTAGGCCCGACCGGCGGTCGCGGGGTGCACGACCAGCGCGCCATAGAGACCCATCGCGACCTGGTGCTCGGTGCCGCCGGGCACGCTGCTCAGCAGGCCGGCCTCGTAGAGATAGGTGCCCGCTTGGTCGACGTGCACGGTGTAGGTGGTGTCGCCCCCGTTCGGCACACCCTCGAGGTCGGGTGCGACCTGTTGCCCCTGGAACAGCAGCGAGGTGCGCTCACCGATCCCGTTGTGCAGCGTGATGGTGAGGTCGTCCCCCTCGGTGGCCTCGAGCACCGGGCCCCCCGGAGCCGTCGGGGCCGAGCCGTCGAGGGTGTAGCCCCACACCGGCAGGGTCGCCGCGGATCCGGGCAGCGTGGTGCTGCCGACCTCCGCGTAGAGGTCATAGCTGACCGTGGCGGCGGCGGCCGGGGAGGCCGGTCCGGCGAGGGCCCCGGCCAGGGCCAGTCCGGCACCGGTCAGCGCGGCGGCGAGTGACCGCCCCCGGGTCGGGCGGCGAGTGGTCATCTGATGCGACATGGTCGTCCCCACCTCTCTCAGCACTGGTTCGGTTGCGGCGGGTCGATCCGCATATAGGTGATGGGGCCGGTCATCGTCACGCCCCAGGAGGTGATCTGGAACAGGGCGTGGTTGTGGCTGATGATGTAGTACTCACCGCACTGGTTGAGCGTGGGTGTGCCGACCGGCAGGGTCTCCTTGGAGCCCAGGTAGGGGCTGCCGCTGTAGAACGTGCCGATCACCGAGTTGGCGAGGCTGGGCACCGTCACCGGCACCGGGTTGTCCGGGCTGTAGTCCTCGGCGTCGTACCACCGGAACCGGACGTCCCACGTCTGGCCGGGACCGATGTTGATGTCGAACTTCTCGAACGAGAGGTCCTCACCGCCGGGCCCTTCGAGCGGGTTCCCGTCGCGCCCGATCACCCGGCCGTTGTTGCCATGGGGGTGCATCGGGTAGTCCTCGGTGCCGACGTTGAGGTAGCGCGCCAGCGAGTAGTCCGGGTGGTCGGCGGCGTCGTAGGGGTAGATCTGCGCGAGCGCTCCGTAGGGCTGCGACGGGAGCCACTCGGCGCCGTTGTCGGCGATCGAGTCGGGGAAGCCGCGGCCGTTGATGAGCCAGTAGCGCGGGTGGTAGTTGTTCATGTTGAAGCTCTTGCCCTGCTCGACCGCCTGATGCTGGTAGGGGTCGATCTCCGACAGCAGCACCATGAACTCCTCGGTGGGGTCGAAGCTGCTGTCCGCCCGGTTGTAGGCGTGGTCATCGCCCGCGGCCGGTCGCACGATGAGTGCCCCGAACAAGCCCATCTGGACCTGCTTCTCCGGGTTGGTGCCCGACTCGTAGAGGAAGGTCCCGGGGTGGTCTGCGGCGAACGTGTAGGTCATCGTGCCGCCACCGGCCTGCGCCGTGGTCGTCGACGAGGTCAGCTGCCCCTGTCCGTCGAACTCGGGACCGGCCGGCACGCCGTCGGCCAAGACGTCGTGCTGGCCCGGGAAGGCCACCGAGACCGGCTCGGCGAGGGTGTTGTGCAAGATCACCGTGACCTCGTCGCCCTCGTTGACGCACAGCACGGGCCCGGGGTGCTGGAAGTCGTCGAACCCGGCCGAGAAGCCCCACATGAAGGCGGTGTTGCCGTCGGGCAGGCTGATGTAGCCGGTCTTGGTGGTCAGGTCGAAGATCGGGTGCGTCGCGTCTCCACCGGACCCGGCGGTGCACACGATCCCGACGTCGGGGACGGTCACCGCGGCCGCGCGGGGCACATGGGTGAAGACGGCCAGCGCCGACGAGACCACGGCGAAAGCGGCCAGGAGGCGGCGGCGCCGCGACCGGAGGTCCACGGCGACGGCCCGGGTGCGTGCGGTGTTCATGCGAGGGTCCCCCAGTCGTTCGGGAAGCTCTGCGCCCCCACCTGTCCGGTGGGATAGACGCGGATCTCGGTCGCGGCCCCACCCAGTCCGCCGTCGGCCAGGTTGTTGGAGTGGGTGTAGGCCCGGTTGTAGAGCAGGTAGGTGTCGGGACCGGCTCCGCCGGAGTGCGGCGGGGCCTCGATGATCACGTCGTAGCTCTCGCCCGGGCTCATGTTGACCGTCTCGGTCTCATAGGAGGTGTCCGTGCCGTCGCTGTTGCGCAGGTGCGTGGCATCGCGGCCCACCACCCGCATCCGCAGACCCGACGTGGTCATCGCGGTCTCGCGGAACCCGAGGTTGGCGAATCGCAGCGCCACCCGCTCCCCCGCGTTGCAGCGGACCAGCGACGAGATCGGCTGGTACTGCAGGTCGGGGCGTCCCGCCGGCGCGACCAGGTCGCCGCTGGCGTCGTACTCGGGGTTGTAGGCGTCCACGGAGCCGTTGGGCTCGAGCGTGTCTGGATAGGTGCGCCCGTTGAGGAGCACGAAATCGGCCTTGTAGTCGCTCCACTCCGGGAGCTGGATGTGGGCGTCGCACCAGTGCGCCTCGGCCCACACCTCCGAGACGAACATCGAGAACTCGCGGTCGAAACCGGTGCTGCCGTCGCCGTCGTTGTAGAGGAACCGGCCACTGGGATAGAGCGAGGTGGCGTTGGCCGCCTTGTCCTGCTTGGGCCGGACGAAGACCATCCCCGTCATCCCCATGTGGACGTGCTCGACATCCTCCACGTGGCAGTGCCACATGTAGGTGCCGGGGTCCCGGGGTCGGTAGACATAGGTGAACGTGCGTCCCGCCGGCACCGAGATCGACCCGCTCGGCTCGCCGTCGAAGAACGGGATGACGTTGCGGAAGCCGTGCCAGTGGAGGGTGTGGGCGTCGAACAGGTCGGGCCGCACTGCCAGGCCCAGGTTGGTCAGCTGGACCCGGAAGTCCTTGGGGCTGGCCGGGTCGTACTCGTCGCACCAGAACAGCGGGGCCGAGTGCTGGGCCTTGTTCTTCTGTGCCAGGCGCTGGGCGTCCGACATCCCGGTCACGTTGCGGAACCCGAAGATGTAGGTCGTGAACGGGTTCGGCGCCAGCGGGTCGGGATGGAACGGCGGGATCGCCGGTGTCGTGGGCAGCGAGATCCAGCCGTCGGTACCGGCCATGAAGAGGTCCGGCGGGGCGTCGATGGCCGCCGAGGCGACCGGCTCGAGGCTGCGTCCGGCCCACGCGACCGCCCCGAAGGCGGCCACTCCCCCGGCGGCGCGGAAGAGCCCGCGCCGCCCCATCCGGACCTGGCCCTGCGGCTTCAGCGGCTCGGAGGACTGGAGCCTGCCGTGCGACATGTCGTTCATCGGGTCACCTGTTCCTTGTCCTGCCGGCGGGTCACGGGATGTCGAAGGCGTCGACGTCCTGGCCTCCGGCGGTCAGCCCGGCGGCCGTACCGTCGAAGTAGGTCGACCAGAAGCCCGTGTCGTAGTCGATGACGTCCTCGTCCTGGACGACGCCGAGGTTGGTCACCGTCGTGTTGGTGGTGGCGAAGGAGAGCTTCACGTGGTCCACGTCGGTCCACACCACGCCGTCCACGTTGGCTCCGGCGGCAACGCCGTGGGACGAGGCGTTCCAGGCTCGGGTGAACCTGATCCCCGTCCAGCGGTAGATGTCCGCGTCGTCGGCGGTGCCGGCGACACCGGGCACGGTGCCGTTGCCGCGGGTCGAGAAGTAGAGGATCGACCCGCGCACGCTGATGGCGTCGATGTCACGACCGGAGCCGGTGAGCCCGTGCGCCGTCCCGTTGAAGAACATCTCCCAGTGGTCGGCGTTCCAGTAGATGACATCTTCGTCCTGCACGCTTCCGATGCCGGGGACGTTGGTGTTGTCGGGTGCCAGCGAGATGTAGAAGTGGCTGTCGTCGACCCGGCTGTAGCCGTCGATGTTGGCCACGCCCGGCAGGGACCCGTCGATGCTGCCGTCGAAGACCCGCGAGTGCACCGCGCCGTCGTACAGGTAGAGATCGGCGTTGTCCGCGGTCCCGGTGACCCCGGGCGGGTTGGCGTTGCCCGACGTCGAGTAGACCAGCGCCCCCGCGGCCGGCGGCGGCGGAGCCGAGGCCGGGGCCCCGACGCTGATCGCATCGAGGTCCTGGGCCGCCGCGGTCAGTCCGCTCGCGGTGCCGTCGAACCACACCGACCACTCGCTGCCGTTGAACGCGACGACGTCCTCGTCCTGCACGGGGTCCAGCCCAGGCACGTTGGTCGTGGTGTTGCTGAACGACAGGGCGAAGTGCGTCGGGTCGGTGACGACCAGACCGTCCACGTTCGGGTTGTTGGCGCCGCCGGCCGAGCCCGCGTTCGGCAGGTTGAACGGCGCCGCCGTGGCGTCGACCACGCGGGTATAGGAGCTGTTGCCGTTCCAGCGGTAGATGTCGGCGTTGTCGCCGCTCCCACCGGCACCCGGCGGCACGGCCGCGTTGTTGGTGCTGAAGTAGAGCGTCTGGCCGTTGACCGCGATCGCCCCGAGGTCGATGGATCCACCGACGCCGTGGGCGCTGCCGTCGAACCACATGCGCCAGGTGCCGTCGTCGAAGTAGACGACGTCCTCATCGGCCACTCCGCCGAGGCCGGGCAGGCTGGTCCCCGAGGCGAACGACACATAGAAGTGGGTGTCGTCGACGCGGGAGAAGCCGTCCACGTTGGCCGTGGCGGGCACACCGGCCGCCGTCGCGTCCCACGCCTGGGAGAACGCCGTCCCGTCGAAGTGGTAGGCATCGGCGTTGTCGGCGGTGCCGACTCCGGGGGGTGCGACGTCTCCCACGGTGGAGAAGTAGAAGTCGGGCAGCACGGGTGGGGTTCCGGCGCCGATCTCGTCTGCACCCGCCTCGAAGCCGGCACCGCCCGGTCGGGTGTCACCATCGATGTCCGTGGCGGGAGCGTTGACCGCTCCCTTGGACGGTGCACCCAGCTCGCAGGCCGGTGATCCCGGGCATCCGGAGAGGTGGTAGTCACCCATCTGGTCGACCGGCAGCTCGGTGGCGACCAGCACGGCGTCGACGAAGGCGGGGTTCTGTCGCCAGATGGCGAAGTTGACCGACACGTCGTAGGTCGCCACCACCTGCGGTGCCGACGAGCTGTTGGACGCGTCGGTGTCGTAGGGGTGCTGGCCTGCGTCCTGCTGGATGACCGAGCTGGTGGGCGACAGGCTGGCTGGGCTGTCGAACATCCCCAGGTCCCAGTGCTCCACCGCCGTGCTGTCACCGGCCAGGCCGAGACCGGTCACGGTCGTGCCTGCCCGCGTGCCGGCGCGGTTGTCCCAGAAGATGTTGTTGAAGAGCACCGGGTCGCTGAACGTCGGCGCCGATCCGGGCAGCGTCGCCTGGAGCTGGACGCTGTTGTCGGAGGTCGACAGGCCTGCCGGTGCCGGCTGGCCGTTCGACGTGACCGCGGTGGCCGTGGTGAGGTTCTTCATGATCGTGTTGTTCACGATCCGAACGTTCGGCGCATCGTTGAGGCTGATCCCGCCGCCCTCGTGGGACGACACGTTGTTGACGATGATGTTGTTGACCACGTTCATCTCGTCCGTGCCCCCCGCACCGCCGGCCTGGAGGAAGCGGATGCCGCCACCATCGTCGTTGGAGAGGTTGGCCTGGATCAGGTTGCTGTAGACGTCCACCGGCCCCGTTCCCGTCGAGAGGTCGTCGGGGTTCGCGGGGAGCGCGCCGGCCAGCATGATGCCGCCGCCCTCGTCGGTGGACTCGTTGAAGTAGATCCGGTTGTGGTGGATCGAGCCGCCGGGGCTGCGGCCATAGACGCTCAGCCCGCCGCCGTACTCCAGCGAGTAGTTGCCACAGATGTCGTTGTGGGCGACCTCGTAGCCGTCGGACCCGGCGAACAGCCCTACTCCGCCGGCGAGGTTGGTACCGGCGTTGTTGATGATCCGGTTGTGCGAGACCGTCACGTTCTCGTTGTGCTGGTTGGTGTCGGGCGCGCTCAGATCGGGAGTGCCGACCCGGATCGTGCCGTAGGCGCCGCCGTTCCCCTCGACCACATTGTTGGTGATCCGCAGGTAGCGGGCATAGGCGTTGGCGAAGATCGCGCCACCCTGGGTGGAGATGTTGGGCGGCAGGCCGGTCGGCTGACCCGTGACCTCGTTGATGTTGCCCGGGAAGCCCTGCTGGTTGCCGCCGCGCAGGTCGAACCCGTCGATCGAGGCCGGGTAGGACGCGGTGAACTGGCGCGCACGGCCTGCCTGGTTGGTGGCGTTCTGCGAGGCCAGGACATAGATGCCCTCACCGTCGTTGGGGTTCTGGTTGCCGTCCCAGGTCAGCGTCGCCAGCTTGGCGTACCAGTCGGTGGCCAGCTGGGTGTCGCCACCGAAGCCGCTGGCGTCGAGCACCGTTCCGGGCACGTAGGTGTTGCCCTGGAAGCCACCGGGGCCGACGCCCTGGAGCTTGACGGGCGACGCCATGATCACGTTCTCGTAGTAGGCGCCCAGCGGGTTGGCGTTCGTCGCGTCACCCGGGTAGACGACGACGAGGTCGTTGCCGTTGTTGCTGAAGGAGGCGTCGAGCGCGTCCTGGATGGTGGCATAGGTCCGGCCCGGGCCGACCTCGCGGACGGCGGGCTGGTAGCCGGCACCCAGCACGTGGAAGGTGAGACCACCCACCGAGGTCTTGCCGTTGTCGCGCTCGATGAGGAGCTGGTGCGCACCGGTGGGGGTGCCCGCCGGAACGCTCACGTCGATGTGGGTGTCGCTCCACCCGGTGACGGGCAGACTGGTCCCGTCGAGCGTGACCGAGCTCCCGCCCTGACTGGCACCGAAGCCCAGGCCCTCGATGGAGAAGCTGCCCACCCCGTCGACATAGGGCTGGGACACGGCGAACAGCTGCGGCTGCGTCGCCGGTGCCGGGCACGTCACCGCGCTCTGCTGGCCCGTGCCGGGGCGCTCGATGAACATCCCCACCTGGGTCGGCGCCAGGTCGGTCGGGATCGTGACGCCGGGGAGCGCCTCGAACTCGGTGCCGATGGTCCGGAAGCGGGGGTTGTAGTTGGGGTTGAGGTGCCCCGGCGTCCCCGGGTCGTTGCCGACGAACCGGTACATGCCCGCACAGACACCCGACGGCGTCGGACAGCTGATGTGGTCGGTGGAGGGCAGTAGCACGTCGTAGAAGCCGTTGTAGTCGGACTCGACGGTCGTGATCAGCCGGCCGGTGAAGTCATAGACGCCCACGGGCAGGAACGGGGCGGGGGCCTTCTCGCCGTACGCCGTGTTCTTGGGGTTCTTGGAGTAGTTGATGTCGTCGATGATCAGGCCGCGCATCCGGCTCGGAAGCGGGACAGGAGTGAAGACGTTGAACATCGGTACGACGGACTTGCCGTTGTTGAGGGTGACCAGCTTGGTCCCGCACAGCGGCTTGGCCGAGCCCTCGTAGGGCGAGCCGCCCATGTCGACGAAGGTCGCGTTGTCGACCGGCGACGAGGCCGGAACCGTGACACCGGTCGGGACGTCCACGCCGTCGCCGGTCACGGCGGGATAGCCGTCGGCGCCGACGCCCGCGACGTCCACCGTGTGCAGCGGGCCGGCGCAGGCCGACGGCGGGACCTGCGGGGTGATCTGGGGGCCGTTGGCGACGTTGATGTCCTCCTCCGACGTCACCTGGTAGGTCGGGTTGCCGGTGAGGTCGTCGGGGATGTCCAGGGCGACCAGGTAGTCGGCCGCACCGAGCGGGGTGAAGGTCCCGCCGACGCAGGCCGGGTCGGCCGGGTCGGCGTCGTCCAGGGTGCCGTCGAAGCAGCCGTCGCCGAAGCCGTAGTTGCCGTTGACGGAGGCGCCGAAGTTGGCGTCGGGGGTGCCCTGGTCGGTCCGGTAGGTGCCGAACTGGACGCTGTTGGCGAACCCGGAGATGCAGGTGCCGTCGCTCTCCTGGTTGAGGGCGAGGTGGTCCTCGTCGACACCGTGGACCAGCGGGTTGCCGTCGACGTCGCGCGCCGTGCACCCGGTGACCTTCTCCCAGCTCTCGGACAGATAGCTGTTGAGCAGCTTGCCGCGCTTGTAGGAGCCATCGGGGTTGACCTCGTAGCGACCGTCGAGGTCGCACAGGGTGCTCGTCGGGGTGCAGTCGACGGTGGCATAGAGCTTCACCGGGACGTCCGGCACGCCGGGCTGCCAGTCCTCGGCCGCGGCATAGCGCGGGTCGAGCTCGTTGCGGGTCGTGTCATAGCTGATCGAGCCGACGATGCCGCCGTTGCGGGGGTCCACACCGTTGGCGCCGGTCGGGTCATAGGCGTGCACGCCCCAGTCGAAGGAGCCGGTCAGCCCGATGATGTTCAAGGTGCTGATGTCGACCCCGGCGCCCTTGACGGTGGTCGGCGTCGGCTGGTTGTCGGCCTGGTAGGTGACGCCCGTGGTGTAGAACGCGTCGTTGTAGGCCTCCATGACCGTGAACCCGAACTCGCCGAGCGGGTAGGCGCCGTCGAAGCTGTAGAACCCGTTGGCGTCGGTCACGGCCGTCGTCTGGCCGCGGTCCATCAGCGAGTTGTCGCGCTTGCGCAGCGTCAGCGTGAAGTTGGGGATGCCGTTCTCACCCGCGTCGCGCTTGCCGTTGCGGTTCTTGTCGTTGAAGACGTAGCCGGAGTACTCGGTCCACCACCCGGTGAGTGGCACCATGCCGAGCGCCTCGACCTTGCCGTTGCGCACGGACACGTTGCGCAGCGAGAGCAGGTGGTTCTGCGCCTCGTCCCACCACGTCAGCGTGTAGTCGCCGTTGGGGACGCCGGTGATGTCGAACCGACCGTCGGCGTCGGCCTGGCCCACCCAGACGGCCTGGTCACCGTTGGTGAGGTCGTTGAGGGACAGCCAGGCGTCGGGGATCGGACGCTGCACCTTGGAGCCGGTGAAGCCCCAGTAGAGGTCGAACAGGCCGCCCTTCGGGGGCACGTAGTGGAGGGTCTTCATCACCTGGCCGGTGATCTCACCGGTCGCGCCGCCGTCGCTCACCGGCTGCCCGTTGCGGGTCGGCTGGGCGAACCCGAACATCGCGGTGGGCACCGCCTCACCGGCGATCGCGAACTCGGTGTCGAAGCCGGTGGAGCCCTCCATCACCCAGGTGTCCCAGTCGTGGTTGCCCTCGAGGGTCGTCGTCTGGATCCACTGCTCTCCGTCGGGCGGCGTCACCGACTGGGTGTAGCGGTTGGTGCCCATGTGCGGATAGGTGACGATGCCGTCAGCGTCGCTGAAGCACTTGCCCCCGACCTGGTCGATCACGGGCAGCATGTCGCCGTCGAGCTGGGCCAGCGGGATCTCGTGGGTGACCGGGTCCTCGCCGACATAGGTCGTGCAGAGCGGGTTGCCGTAGACGTCGGTGGTGACCTCTCCGAGGAGGTCGAACAGGTGGCCCTGGAAGCCGGCCAGCGGCTGGTCACTGTTGTCGTAGGCGCCGTTCGTGGGCGCCATGTCGGCGAAGACCTGCCCCTTGACCGTCGAGTCCGGGAGCGGCGTGGGCTGCACCTCGACCAGGACCGGAGTGGTGTCGGGCAGCGGGATGGAGAAGTGGGCGCCGTCGATCTTGTAGCCGTCGGCCAGCACCGAGATCAGGTAGTCGCCCTTGGGCAGCGTCAGCCCACCTGACAGCGTGTCCTGGTCACCCTGGGCGACGATGGGCGAGGCGTCGGCGGCCGCGTTGATCGAGGTCCACGGGCAGGACTCGGGATAGCCCGGCGCACCCGCCGGGGGGACATAGGAGGGGGAGCACACGCCCGTGGCATCACGCACGGAGGTGTCGCCGACGTTGTCCTCGTTGATGATGAACTTGAAGCTGGTGACGGGGTCTCCGGCCGTGACGCCATCCCCCTGGAAGGCGCGGGGCTCGGTGCGCGCGCTGACCACCTGCAGGGTCAGGCTGTTGGTCGGCGCGGCGGACGCCTGTGGCAGGGGCACGATCACCCACAGTGCGGCGACCACCGACGAGGCGGCCAGGGCCGCCCAGCTCCGGCGCCGGGACCACCGGACCAGCCGGCCGTCCGCCTGTCGCACGTCGCTGTTGCCGGTCCTGGCATCCGCTGCGTTCGGTCCACGCATCATTGCTCACCCCTCTGCCCACCGCAGACTCGTTCGGTGTGAGCGTGCCTGGCGTCGGGGTGAGGGAAGCCTTAGATGACCCAGCCGTCATGTGGCTGTCATCGAGCGCTCATCGAGTGCGTCAGGAGGCCAGCGCGGCCGCGCCGCCGACCGCCGGCGCCGGTCCCGCCGCGGGGTCCTCGACGGGCAGCACCATGAGGATGAGCGCCCCGCCCTCGGCGGAGCGGCCGGCGACCAGATGGCCGCCCCGGACCGAGGCGACCTCGCCGACGAGCGCCAGTCCGAAGCCGGTCTGCGCCTTGGGATCGGCAGCGATGTAGTGGCGGGCCTCGGGTGGCACCACACCGTTGAGGCTGTGGACCAACGTGGGATGGAGGCCTGACCCGGAGTCGGCGACGCCGATGACGACCACGTCACCGTGGCGCCGTGCCAGGACCCGGATCGTGTCGCCCTGCTCGGTGTAGCGCAGGGCGTTCTCGACCAGCGTGTCGAGGGCGGCTTGCACCCGGTCGGCGGAGCAGACGATCTCGAGCGGCGCACTGTCGGCCACCCAGGCGCGCGGTGCCACGATGTGCCAGCGATCCACGGTCTCCGCCACCAGGCCGCGGATCTCGACCGGAGCACGCCGGTCCTGTTCGGGGATCTGGATGGCCCGCACCAGTCGGTCACTCGCCAACACCAGGCGTTGCAGCTCCCCCCGGATCACCTCGAGGTCACCGCGCCGCTGGTCGTCGGTCTCGGAGGTGAGCAGCAGCTCGGTGTAACCGCTGGCGATGGTCGCCGGCGTTCGCATCTCGTGGGAGGTCATCCGGGTGAGGCGCTCCCGGAGCGACGCTCGCAGCCGCTCCTTGGCTGCCACCCTCGCCAGGGTGCCCATCGCGTCGTGCCGCCGCCGTACGTTGGTCATCACGATGAACATGAGCCCGCTCATGAGCGGGATCTCGGCGGTCTCCTCCCAGGCGATCTCGCCCTGGATCGCCCGGATCACCAAGATGGCGCCCGTCACGGCGCTGAAGGCGATGAGCGCGGCGTTGGCGCGGCGATGGGGCCACACCTCCAGCTCATAGGCGATCGCCAGCCCGATATACCCGAGGTGGTAGGGCACCGTCTCGTCGCCGGGCGAGAGCCACATGGACGCGGTCTCGGCCACGGCCATCACGACCCAGGCGACGAACAGGGGGTAGCGCACCCACACTCGGCGGGTGTGCGCCCGAGCACCCTGCTCGG
>JAGQUE010000468.1 GCA_020438665.1 Nocardioidaceae bacterium
TTATGCGCGCCGGTGGTGAACATCTTCGAGCTGTTGATGACCCAGGCGTCGCCGTCGGGCACCGCCCGGGTCTTGCAGGTCGCCGCGTCCGAGCCGCCGTCGGGTTCGGTGACCCCCAGCGACCCGATCAGCTCGCCGGCCAGGGTCGGTCGCACGAACCGCTCGACCAGGTCGGGGTCGCCCAGCGCGGCCATGTGGGGCAGCGCGATGCCGCTGGTGAACAGTCCCGCCATCAGCCCGCTCGAGGCACCGGCGGCGAACATCGACTCCTGCATCGCCACCGAGTCGGCCAGGTCGCCCCCGGAGCCGCCGACGTCCTCGGGGAAGCCGATCCCGAGCAGCCCCAGCTCGGCCGCGCGCACATGGAGCTCGCGCGGGATCCGGCCGGCGTCCTCCCACTCCTGGAGGTGCGGGACGACCTCGCGACGGGTGAACTCCCGGGCGGTCGCCCGCAAGGCCATCCGTTCGGCGGGCTCGGGCAGCGGACTCACACCAGCTCCTCGGGGATGTCGACGACACGGGACCGGACCCACTCACCCAGCCCCTTGGCCTGCGGGTCGAAGCGGCTCGACGCCGCGACCCCCAGCCCGAGCAGCCCGTGGAGCACCACGTTGACGCCGCCCAGGTTGGGCAGCGCGACCACGTCGATGTCGAGGTCGGCGGCCTCGGGGACGAGCGCGCGCACGCGCTGGGGGGTCACCCAGCCGAGCAGCCACGCGACGCGGGCGTCCCGCCGGGCGGGGTCGTCGTGAGTGACCCACAGGCCCAGGTTGGCGTCGCCGCCCTTGTCGCCGGAGCGGGCGTGGAGGAAGGTCCCGAGCGAGGCGGCGGTGGTCGCGCCCGCGGCGGCCGGGGTGGGGGTTGCCACCGGGGGCGCACTCGAGGCCGCCGCCCCGCTCGGTCCCGAGTCCGTGATGCTTCGCCGACCCCCGTCCGGCATGACCACCGTAGGGCTGACGACGCTCCGGTCGACGTAGGCGGCGCGATACACGCCGTACGGCGTCGCGGACGCAGGCGGACTCGTCATGGTGAACCCGGGATAGGAGCCCAGCGCGAGCTCGATGGCCGGGCCGGTGAAGCCCTTGCCGACGGGATCGGGGGACGGGTCGGTGACCGTGCACCGGAGCAGGCAGGAGGCTCCCTCCTCGGTGTCGGCGCCGGGGCGGCCGGTGTCGGTGCGCGTCCAGGTCACCGACGCCGCGGTCAGAGCGGGACCGAGCTGGGCCTGGACCCACGCCGCCTTGGCGGCGATGTCGAGGCCGGTGAGGACGAACTCCATCTGGTTGCGGAAGCCGCCGAGCTCGTTGATGCAGACCTTGAGCCGCTCGGGCGGCGCCTCTCCCCGGACACTGGTGACGGCCACGCGGTCGGGGCCCTGCTGTTCGAGCCGGATGGTGTCCAGGCGGGTCGTCACGTCGGGGCCGAGGTAGCGCGTGCCCTGGATCTCATAGAGCAGCTGGGCGGTGACGGTGTCGACGGTGACGGCACCACCCGTGTCGGGGTGCTTGGTGATCACGCACGAGCCGTCGGCGGCGATCTCGGCGATGGGGAACCCGAGCGGACGGCCGTCGCGCGGGAGGGTGAGGAAGCCGGAGAAGTTGCC
>JAGQUE010000469.1:0-479 GCA_020438665.1 Nocardioidaceae bacterium
CCGGTCTGGACCAGCAGTAACACCTCGCGGCGTGACGGCGCTGAAGAAGTGATCGACTGGGCCGAGTCCTCGTCGCGTCACGCCGGCCGTCGCCCCACCGACGGCCACGAACGTCTCGGGAAAGACGTCCGCCGCGAGAAGAAGTGCTCCCCCGTCCTGCTTCTCGCGGCGGGCGTCGCTGTGTCCGGGCCACCGGGCCGCTTGGGCGACCGGGTCAGCGTGCGTCGGCGATCGCGGCCGACGCCGCGCAGGCCGCCACGAACCCGTCGAGCTGGTCATCACTGACCGCCAGGCTCAACGCGAGATAGCCACGGCCGGCGACATAGAAGCCGCGGTGGAGCAGCTCGTGGAAGAACAGTGCCCGAAGCCGCGGGTCGGCGGCGGCGACGTCCTCGGGACCGCGTACGGGACCCGCCACCGGGTGCAGGTTGATCAGCGTGCTCTGGCCAGACGCCGTCCAGCCGTACGGCGCCACCGCC
>JAGQUE010000469.1:527-2077 GCA_020438665.1 Nocardioidaceae bacterium
CGGCGTCGACGAGTCGGCTGACCGCGACCCCGGCGGCCATCGTGAACGCGTTGTTGTTGAAGGTCCCGCCATGCGCGAGACCACCGACACGCGGGTCGAACGCGGCCATGATGTCCGCGCGGCCGCCGAAGGCACCGAAGGAGAGCCCACCGGCGATGTATTTGCCGAGCGTCGTCAGGTCGGGGGTCACGCCGACCAGGTCCTGGGCGCCGCCGAAGGCGAAGCGCGAGGTCATCACCTCGTCGAAGATCAGCAGCGCGCCGGCGTCGGTCGTGAGGTCCCNNNCAGCAAGGCCAGGAATCCCGGCTCCGCCGGGATGCAGCCGGCCGAGCCCATCATCGGCTCGACGAGGACGGCGGCGATCCGGTCGCCGTGCTCCTCGAACTCGGCTCGCACCGACGCGGGGTCGTTGAACCGCGCCACGCCGTACTCGAAGGGGACGCGGAGCGGGGCGC
This sequence comes from Nocardioidaceae bacterium, assembly GCA_020438665.1. The sequence continues at coordinate 983 of JAGQUE010000469.1, forward strand.
TCTCGGCCTGGATGGTCATCGGGCCGCCGTGGTAGGCGCCGTCGAAGACGACCAGCCGCGGCCGTCCCGTGACGTGGCGCGCCGTGAGGACGGCGAGCAGGTTGGCCTCCGAGCCGCTGTTGGTGAAGCGGATCCGGTCGACCGACGGGAACCGGCCGACCAGGTGCGCGGCCAGCTGCGCCTCGGCGTCCTGCATCGCGCCATAGCCCCAGCCGTTGTCGACGACCGCGCGGATCGCCGCCGCGACGTCGGGATGCCGGACGACCAGGCCGGAGCTGTAGTCGCCCAGGACGTCCACGACGTCCTGGCCGTCGACGGTGCGGAGGACCGCGCCCTCACCACCGGCGATCCGGATGCCGAACGGGTCGGTGTGGAGCGTCGTCCTGGTGTTGCCACCCGGCATGCTGCGCTCCGCGCGCTCGGCCATCTCCCGGCTGACGGGGTGGGCCTCGGTGAAACGGGCGACCGCCGCCGCCAGGCGCTGGTCGATCTCGGTGGTGCTCAGTGCTGGGGTCACGCGGCTCATCCTGCCAACCGGCCCGCGCGTTCCCCCATCTGGTGCGCCTCTGCGGGGCCTTAGTGACCGGTGTACCGGTCACTAACCCCCACGAGGGGCGCACCAGATGGGGGACGGCGCGGCCGACCGCGGCAGTTGGTGGGTGGGCGGTGTGAGCAGCCTCAGCCGAGGGCGGCGATGGCGTCGTGGATGGCGAGCGTACGACGGGCCGAGTCGACGTGGAGGTTCTCGACCATGCGGCCGTTGTAGGTGACCACGCCGGCGCCGGCTGCCTCCTCCCAGGCGGCAATGAGGCCGCGGGCGTCCTCGACGGCCTGCGCCGAGGGGGCGAAGGCCTCGTTGGCGCCGTCGACCTGGCCCGGGTGGATCAGCGTCTTGCCGTCGAAGCCCATCTCGCGCCCCTGTTGACACTCGGCCAGGAAGCCCTCGGTGTTGCGGACGTCGTTGAAGACCCCGTCGATGATCCCCTTGCCGGTCGCCCGCGCCGCCAGCAGCGCCAGGCCCAGGCCGGTCAGCAGCGGCTGGCGTCCGGGGACGTGCTCGGCAAAGAGCTCCTTGGCCAGGTCGTTGGTGCCCAT
>JAGQUE010000470.1 GCA_020438665.1 Nocardioidaceae bacterium
ACCTGGGTGACGGAGGAGAAGTCGCGCTGGCCGCGGGTGGCGCTATAGCCGACCAGCGCCCAGACCAGGCCGAAGACCGCGCCGAAGACCGCGGTGGTCAGGATCTGCAGCCCGCTCGGGTCGGCGCTGAAGATCCAGAAGATCAGCCCGACGAAGACGCCGAGCCAGATGCCGGACAACAGGCCGCCGACGGCGATCTTGCCCCACGTGAGGCGGCCGGTGATCCGCTCGAGCTGCCGGAGCTCGGTGCCGACGATCATGCAGTTTTCGACCGGGAACTCCTTGTCGGAGAGGAAGTCGACGGTCCGCTGAGCCTCGGCATAGGTGTCATAGACCGCGAGCGACTGCGGGAACTCCAGCTGGAGGCTGCGGAGCGGGACACGAGGGTTCGACTGGGGCGTTGCCATGGCACCAGTGTGCCAAGCAGGGCTAAATGGACGCTAAGTCGCGGTGGGTGGCGACTGAGTCAGCGCTGGGACAACTGGGTGACCTGGGTCAGCCACGGCAGGATGGCGACCATGCCGAGCAGCATGGCGGTCATCACGTTGTCGATGTCGTCGAACATGGTTGCAGGGTAGGTCGGGAGCCCGGTCCTTCGTGGCGGAATCGAGAAACTCACCGGACTCACCCTGGACGGCCGCGGGGGCGCTGGTAGCAGCGCTCTAGACTGCCTGCTGAACGCACCGATGCAGGCAAGGAGCCCCTCCCCGTGGCGCGATATGTGGTCGACGTGATGCCCAAGCCAGAGATCCTCGACCCCCAGGGCAAGGCGGTGCTCGGGGCCCTCCCGCGGCTCGGGTTCCAGGGCGTCGTCGACGTGCGCCAGGGCAAGCGGTTCGAGCTCGAGGTCGAGGGCGACCACTCCGAGGAGCGGCTCGACGAGGTCCGCAAGATGGCCGAGACCCTGCTGTCCAACCCCGTCATCGAGGACTACGTCGTCCACCTGCCCGAGTCCGCACAGGCGGCGCAGGGATGAGGATCGGGGTCGTCACCTTCCCCGGCTCCCTCGACGACGCCGACGCGGCCCGCGCGGTCGAGATCGGCGGCCATGAGGCCGTCCGGCTCTGGCATGGTGACGCCGACCTCAAGCAGGTCGACGCCGTGGTCCTGCCCGGCGGCTTCTCCTATGGCGACTACCTCCGGTGTGGTGCCATCTCGCGCTTCGCGCCCGTGATGGGTGAGATCATCGCTGCCGCCCAGGGTGGGCTGCCCGTGCTCGGCATCTGCAACGGCTTCCAGATCCTCTGCGAGTCCCACCTGCTGCCCGGGGCGCTGATCCGCAACGACCACCGCAAGTTCGTCTGCCGCGACCAGCGCATCCGCATCGAGAACAACACGACGCTGTGGACCTCCGGCTATGACGACAACGCCGAGATCACCGTTGTGATCAAGAACGGCGAGGGCGCCTATGTCGCCGACGACGACACCCTCGACCGCCTGGAAGGGGAGGGCCGGGTCGTCGCCCGCTACCTCGACGTCAACCCCAACGGGTCGATGCGTGACATCGCGGGCGTCACCAACGAGCGCGGCAACGTCGTCGGCCTGATGCCCCACCCCGAGCACGCCGTCGACCCCCTGGTCGGACCCGGCACCGACGGCCTCGGCTTCTTCACGGGCCTGGTGGAGGCCGTGCTCCGCTGACCGTGCCCGGTGACGCTCGCCCCGGTCAGCGGGTGCCGGCTTGCAGCGCCAGCCAGTGTGCCCTCGACATCACGCCGGTGACTGACAGACCGACCGCGCTCTGCCAGGCGCGGATCGCGGCGACGGTGTCGTCGTCGACGACGCCGGTGACGTCGGTGCGCTGGTGGTTGGCGGCGTTGAGCGCGCGCTGGAGGCGGCGTACCTGGAGACCGGCGGAGCCGATCTTGGTCACCGGGTGCCAGCCGGCGGCGAGCAGCGTGACCCAGTCCTGGCGTGTCCACACGTCGCTGACCGGCAGCCCCTGGGCCTCCTGCCAGGCGTTGACGGCCTCGACCAGCCTCGGGTTGAAGACGCCGTTGACGTTGCCCGCATAGAGCTCCTTCTCCTGGAGCAGGCACTGCAGCGTGAGCACCCTGGCCGTGCGCGTGGCGCCGACGGTGAGCGGCGGATAGCCGCGCCAGTCGACGCGGACCCCACCGCAGTGGGTCTCCTCGGGGGCCACCGAGCCGGTGCCGAGGTCGAGGAAGTTGCGGTCGATGTTGATGCGAACACCGCCCCAGACCTCGTCGTGGCCGCCCATGTACTGCTTCATGCGGTTGCCGGGCAGCCAGCCGTCGGGGCGGATATAGGAGGTGTTGGTGTCGGCGACGTTGTCCCACCGGGCGATCCAGATGCGGTCGGGCAGGTTGAACGCGTCGGGGCGCTGGACTCGGGCATCGTCGAGGATCTTGATGCCGGAGCCGGCACTGGAATAGACGCCGGAGACATAGTCCAGGTCGCGGATCTTGAACGACCAGCCGCTGAGGAACGCCAGCGCGGACTCACGACAGCGGGTCCGGGTGGAGTCGAAGCCCTCGAGGTCGTACCACAGCGTGCTGCCGGGGACGATGCCGAGCGCACCGGCGGCCGCGACGGCCTTCGCGGCCTCGGCGCGACCCTGCTGGCGGGCCTTGCCGTAGCGGCCGTTGGTGCCGGGGGTGCCCGTGATGACGGGGTCGTCGCGGTAACGAGGGAAGCGCGGGTTGCACAGCGCCTGGGGTCCGAGCGTGATCGGCAGCAGCCGCCAGCCCCGACGCAACTGGGTGCTGACCCACTCCGGTGTCAGGTTGGGCTGGTCCCGGCAGGCGCGCGAGTTGCCGGAGATATAGATGCCGACCGCGAGGAACGGGGAGGTGTTCATCCAGCGCGTCATGGCCTGCTGGGTGGGAGTGAGGCACTGGTCGAAGCCATAGCCGGTGAGGTTGCCCGGTGTCACCGGGTTGCCGTCGGCCGCCGCGGCGGGCGTCAGCAGCCCGGCGGCGAGGCCGAGGCCGAGAAGCAGGGAGAGGGCGTGCCGCAGGGTGCGGCGGGGGAAGACCATCGCGTCGCTCCAGACCATGGATCTTGGGCTTGGACAAGCACCATAACCTCACGAGTCACAGCAGTAACACCGGTTCTCGTGAACTACAGCGCTGTAGTTCACAAGGGGTCCGGCAGGCGGTGCGGGGCGGGGGTTTGCGATCGCCCCCGGTAGATTGCTGTCCGTGGCTGATCACGTGGACACCGTTGCTGTCGCCGAGGGGGACCCCGGCAAGGAGCAGCCGTGGGCCGATCTCGGGCTGAAGGACGACGAGTACGCCCGGATCCGCGAGATCCTCGGTCGACGCCCCACCAGCAGCGAGCTGGCGATGTACTCGGTGATGTGGAGCGA
>JAGQUE010000471.1 GCA_020438665.1 Nocardioidaceae bacterium
AACCAGGGCGCCCGCAACCGGGTGCTGGCGGCGTTCCGCGACGGGCGGATGCCCGTCCTGGTCGCCACGGATGTCGCCGCGCGCGGCATCCACGTGGACGACGTGTCGGTGGTCCTGCAGGTCGATCCGCCCGCCGACTCCAAGGATTATCTGCACCGGGCCGGTCGTACGGCGCGGGCCGGCGAGCAGGGCAGCGTCGTCACGCTCGCCCTGCCGCACCAGCGGCGCACCATCGAACGCCTGGTCAGCGCGGCCGGCGTCGAGGTGACCCCGGTCCGGGTCGGACCCGGCGACGAGGAGCTGCTGTCGGTGACCGGCGCCCGGCGTACCTCCGGCGTGCCCGTCGCCGAGGAGGCCTACCAGCGCATCGTCGAGGGTCCGCCGCGCAAGTGGGGGCCGCGGCGCGGTGGCCCCCCGGGAGCCGGCCGCGGCTCCGGTGGCCGCGGTCCCGGCGCTGGTCGTGACGGCGACCGGCGGCGCATGAAGGATCGGCGCGCGGGGTAGCCGGTACCCGTGACTTCGCTGACCGGGCAGCTTCTCGTCGCGACGCCGCGGATCACGGAACCGATGTTCCGCCGCAGCGTCGTGCTGCTGCTGCATCACGACGAGGGCGGCGCGCATGGCGTGGTCCTCAACAAGCCGCTCGGCGTCGACGTCGACCGCGTGCTGCCCGGCTGGTCGAGCCACCTCAGTGGTCCGGGCGAGCTGTTCCAGGGCGGCCCGGTTGGCCTGGACACGGCGCTCGGTCTGGGCTGGGTCGTCGGCGTCGAGGACCGGGAGGGTGCCGGGGCGCCGTCCATCCATCGGTTGTTCGCGGCGGTCGGCTTCGTCGACCTGGACGCGGAACCCGAGCAGGTCGCGCGCCACACCGGCGCGCTGCGGATCTTCGCCGGGTACTCGGGCTGGGGCGCGGGCCAGTTGGAGGCGGAGTTGGGGGAGGGCAGCTGGTACGTCGTGAGCCGTGAGCCGACCGACCCGTTCACGGGCGAGCCCGGCACGCTGTGGCGCCGGGTGCTGCGCCGCCAACCCGGGCGGCTCGCGTTCGTGGCCCACCTCCCGGAGGACCCCGAGCGGAACTGACCCGGCGCCAGGGTCCGCCTACAATGACGGCCATGACGCCGCCTTGCCCGCCGCCCATGCCCGCCGCCGCGAGCGTCGACCCTGGTGGGCTGGGGGATTCGGACCCCTTCGACCCGTACGGCCCCGGCGGTCCCCTCGGCCCGAGCACGGCCACCAGCGTCCTGGAGCGCGAGCAGACTGCAGGCCAGACGCAACTGCAGGAGCCCGGCGACCACGAGCGGTTCGCGCATTACGTGCGCAAGGAGAAGATCCTCGAGAGCGCGTTGTCCGGCGCGCCGGTGATCGCCCTGTGCGGGAAGGTCTGGGTGCCGGGGCGGGACCCGCAACGCTTCCCGGTCTGTCCGGTGTGCAAGGAGATCTTCGAGGGACTGCGCGAACCCGCGGACGGCGACGCATCCTCCGACTGATCCGGTGCCGGCGCGCTGAGCTGGCCTTTCGTGCCTGCGTAGGCCGGTCTGGGCCGGCGCGCCACCGACAC
>JAGQUE010000472.1:0-3648 GCA_020438665.1 Nocardioidaceae bacterium
TCGTCATACAGCGTCGGCTCGGCCAGCAACTGCGCCAGCCCGTCACGAACCTCCCCGTCGTGGTTGAAGACGCGCTGCATGTCGGCGTTCTTGTTGCCGAGGAGGAACTCGACCTCGCGGTACTGCCAGGACTGGAAGCCCGAGCTCGACGCGAGGAACGGCCGGATGGCGGCGTACTCGCTGGGCGTCAGCGTCGCCAGCACGGCCCACTGGTCGGTGAGCGTGTGCTGGATGTGCTTCACGCGCGCCATCCGCTTCAGGGCGGGCGCGAGCTGGTCGCGTTGGAGCAACGCACGGGCCGAGCGCAGCTCGTGGACCAACAGCTTGAGCCACAGCTCGGAGGTCTGGTGCTGGACGATGAACAGCAGCTCGTCGTGCTGGGGCGGGTCGCTCAACGGGTGCTGGGCCGACAGCAGCTCGTCGAGATGCAGGTAGTCGCCATAGGACATGTCCTGCTGGAAGTCCTGCCGGATCCCGGCCTCGAGGTCGCGACGGCTGGCGTCATCGGCGGCGTACGGCGAGGCGCCGGTGTCACCGGCGCGGACATGCGAACGGGCGGCGTCGTCGGTCACGGGGACCAACGTACGCCGCCTCGTCGCGAAGAGCGGTCAGCCTGCGGGTGAGATCAGCCGGCGATGTAGACCTTGCGCAGCGTCTCGGCGATGTGCCAGATGGTGCGGTCCCCGCGGTGGAGACGAACCACGGCGCCGGGGGTCAGCGGGACCACCTCGCCGTCCTGGAACTCGACCGAGCCACGCCCCGCGAGCACGACGAAGACCTCGTCGCACTCCACATCGCGGACCATGCCAGGAGTCATCTCCTGGATTCCGATCTCGGTGCCACCGATTCCCCCGAGCAGACGGGCACCCGTAGTGGGAAAGCCGCCGACGGTGTCGTCAGCGGGAACACGCTGTCGAGGGAGTTCGCTCGCGAACACGTCGACATCGAGATAGCGGCCTGTCATGCGTGAATGGTCGCATCGCGCTTCGTCGTTCGCCATCCGACTGACCCCGAATCGGGTCCTGGTCTAGCCAACTTTTTCGATGGCCCCGCTCACGGGAAGGATCCGTCGAACGCCTCCGACCGCCTGGCCCGGATGGGCTAGGGCCCGCTGACCGATCGGACGAGGGGTCTGTGCGGGTAGCGTCCCCTCCGTGAACGGTGGGGAGTCGACGCGGGTCTGGCGGCCCTCCTGGCCGTGCGCCGTGGGCTCCGGGCTCGCCCCGCTGCGACGCGGCGCGGGCGACCCGACCTACCGCATCGACGACGCCGGGAGGCACTGGCTCGCCATGCGTACGCCGGCCGGTCCGGCGACGCTGGCCGTCGCGTCGCGGCCCGACCTGGGTGAGGTGCACGGCAGCGCCTGGGGCGAGGGCGCCGGCTGGGCCCTCGAGACGATGCCCGCGTTGCTCGGCGACGACGACGACCCGACCGGCTTCGCCCCCGACCTGACCCTCCTGGTCGAGGCCCATCGGCGCCACCCGCACCTGCGGATCGGCCGGACCGGGAGGGTCTTCGAGGCGCTGCTGCCGGCGATCATCGAGCAGAAGGTGACCGGCCAGGAGGCGTTCGGCGGCTTCCGCGACCTGGTCCGGCGTCATGGCGAGCCCGCGCCCGGTCCCGGCGCCGACCTCCGGCTGGCCCTCCAGCCGGCCCCGGAGACCGTCCGCCGGATCCCGTCGTGGGAGTGGCTGCGGCTCCACATCGACCAGGCCCGGTCCCGAGCGATCGTCCGGGCCGCCACGGTCGCCGCCAGCCTGGAGCGGCTGGTCGGCCTCGACGCCGACGAGGCGGACCGGCGACTGCAGTCTTTGCCGGGCGTGGGCGTGTGGACCAGCGCCGAGGTCCGGCTGCGGGCGCTGGGCGACGCCGACGCGGTCAGCTTCGGCGACTACCACGTCGCCAAGGACGTCGGCTGGGCACTGTTCGGCCGCGACATCGACGACGACGAGCTGGCTGTGGTGCTCGAGCCCTATCGGCCCCACCGGGCCCGGGTCGTCCAGCTGCTGGCCACGACCGGCCGCTCGCGGCCGCGCCACGGCCCTCGGATGGCGCCGCGCACCCACCTGCCCGCGCGGGGCTCCGGTGGCGGCGGCTGAGACGACGCTCCCCGTCGTGCCGCGACAGGTGGTCGTCGCGGCGCTGCTGGCGGCCCTGGCGACGCCGCTCATGCCGGCCTTCGGCGCCTGGCCGGTCGGGCTGCTCGGTCTGCCGTTCCTGGTTGCGGTCGCCGTCGTCGGCGTACGCCGCGACGTCCCCGAGCTGGTCGATGCGGCCGCGGTCGTCGGGCTGATGGACGTCATCGCGCTGGTCCCCGTCGTCGGGGTGTGGCCCTTGGCCCCATCGCTCGGGCTGCTCGGCGTCGGTGCCGCGCTGGCGCGACGCGGCCGGCTGGCGCGCTGGCGGGACTGGCTGCGGCTGGGGCGCGTCGACCGGCTCAGCATCCTCATGGTCCTCGGTGTCCAGGTCGTGAGCGTGGTGGCGCTGCTCGCCTGGACGACCGTCTTCGACGGCAGCCTGCCGGAGCTCTATGCGGACGCCGCCCGCGAGGCGGGGCCGGTGGCGGCGACGGCGGGCGGCGTCGGGTTCCTCGTGCTCAACGGGCTCGTCGAGGACAGCCTGTTCTTCGGGGTGCTGTTGTCGGCGCTGCACCGGGTGCTGCCGGGGTGGGCGGCCGTCGGTGTCGCGGCCGCCACGTTCGGCTTCGCCCACCTGCACGGCGTCCCCAACGGCGTCGTCGGCGTCGTGATGGCCGGTGGCTGGGCGCTGCTGCTGGCGGCGCTGCGGCTGCGGACCGGCGGCATGCTGGCGACGTACGCCGCCCACATCGTCGCCGACACGACCATCGTGCTGATGCTCCTGCCGGCCGTCTTCCGCTGACGAGGCGAGAGCGTGGCGACCGCGGTCAGAGCCAGCCGTCGGCGACGAGGACCTTCTCGGCCTCCGCCGCGCCCGTGAACAGCACGGCCCGCCAGCCGGCCGCGCGGGCGGTCTCCACGTTGGCCACGCCGTCGTCGAAGAACAACAGCCGGGTCGGGTCGAGGGCCAGCGCCCGTTCGGCGAGGGGGAAGATCGCGGGGCTCGGCTTGGCCTCGCCGGCGTCGCAGGAGAACAACCCCTCCTCGAACAGCGAGGTCATCCGCGGCCCGACCCGGTCGGTGATCAGGTGGGGCATGTTGGACAGATAGACCACCCGGTGGCCCGCGGCGCGGACCCGGCGTACGAGCTCCCACGTCGGAGTCAGGTCGACCAGGTGGGGATAGATGGCCTCGAGCAGCAGGTCGAGGTCCTCGACCTCGAGCCCCGCGGCGGCGGCCGCACGGACCGCGAGCTCCTCCGGCCCGATCCGACCGCTGTCGAACGCGTGCCAGGCGTCGCTGCCGAAGATGGCGCGGCGCAGGACGTCGACATCGGCACCCGGGTGGCGGGGGAGCAGCACCTCGCTCAGCAGGACCCGCGGCTCCCAGCGCAGCAGCACGCCGCCGATGTCCCAGACCACGGTGGGGACGGTGCCAGGGGCGCTCACAGCAGGGGCCTCAGCGGTTGGAGGAACATCTCGGTGAACTTGCGGTGCAGGTCGCGGGCCTCCCACTCGGCAGCGGTCAGCTCGAGGCAGTGGGACTCGTCGACGGCGAAGATCTCCTCCAT
>JAGQUE010000472.1:3746-5194 GCA_020438665.1 Nocardioidaceae bacterium
GTCGACCAGCTGCCGTCGATCGTGGCGGTCTTGGCGTGCACCATCGCGTCCTTGAACCGCAGGATCCGCACCCCCGCCTCGAGGAGCTGGGAGAAATAGCCACGGGAGATCCAGTCGGCCACGATGTGGTTGGACTTGAGCGGGATCAGGAGGCGTACGTCGACACCGCGGCGCGCCGCCTCCTTGAGGGCGTCCACGAAGTCCTGGTCGGGCAGGAAGTAGGCCTGGGTCAGCCAGACGTTGCGGGTGGCCCGGTTGATGGCCTCGAGGTACATCGCTCGGATCGGGAACATCCACAGCCGCGGCACGTTGCGGTGGACCCGGACCCGCGGATCCCACTGCGAGGCCGCCTCGAGCAGCAGTGGCGGCCCGGAGGACCCGAACCGGCGCCGACGGTGGAGGTTCCAGAAGTCGGCGAACGCCCGCTGGAGGTCCCACACGTCGGGGCCCTCGATCCGCACGTGGGTGTCGCGCCACTCGGTCGCATAGGGGCTGCCGATGTTGTAGCCGCCCACGAATCCGACGGCCTCGTCGACGACGAGGATCTTGCGGTGGTCGCGGCCATAGCGGCCCAGGTCCCAGAACCGGAGGCCGGCCGACCAGACCGGATAGCGCAGCACCTTGAGCTCGGGTGGGAAGTGCTTGAACGCGGGCGCGACCACCAGGTTGGCGAAGGTGTCATAGATGACATAGACGTCGACGCCGCGCTCGGCGGCGGCGGTGAGAGCCGCCTTGAACCGCTGGCCGGTCTCGTCGCCCTTCCAGATGTAGGTCTCGAACAGGATCTGGTGGTGGGCGCCCTCGATGGCGGCGAGCATGTCGTCATAGAGGTCTTGGCCGAAGGTGTAGGTCGTCACGGCGGTCTCGCCGATCTCGACCGACATCGGCGCCGAGCGCGGGAAGGGGCCGGGCTTCTTGCCACGCCGACGATAGGAGTCGACCAGGGTCAGCCCGATGGCCGTGGCGAGCTGGATGCCGAACAGCGTCAGCAGCACCCGCCGGATCGTCTGCAGCACGTGGGAGGCGCGGGGGACGGTCCGGGTCACGCCGCCAATCTAGCGACCGGCGGCGGACCGCCGGGCGTCGGCACTCGGCCGGGGAGGACTGTCGGCGGGACGCCGTACGCTCGTCACCATGCGACCGATCACCGATCTCGAGCGCCGGGTGGCGCCGTTCCGGGTCGTCTCCGACTTCGACCCCTCCGGCGACCAGCCGGCGGCCATCGCCGAGATCGCCAAGCGCATCGACGCCGGCGTGAAGGACGTCGTCCTGCTCGGCGCGACCGGCACCGGCAAGACCGCGACGATCGCCTGGGTGGCCGAGCAGCTCCAGCGACCGATGCTGGTGATGCAGCCCAACAAGACGCTGGCCGCCCAGTTCGCCAACGAGCTGCGCCAGTTCTTCCCCGACAACGCGATCGAATACTTCGTCTCCTACTACGACTACTA
>JAGQUE010000473.1 GCA_020438665.1 Nocardioidaceae bacterium
GGGACCGTCTGTCGCAAGGTCCGATAGGCGTCGCTGAGGTAGCGCAGCACCAGGCCCTCCGAGCGGGCCAGCTGATAGCGCGCCACCAGGTCGGTGAAGCCCATGCCCTGCTCCCACATCTCGCGCACCACCGACTTGGGCCCGAGCGCGTCCTCGGGCAGCCACGGGTGGGTCTGCCGATAGACCGCATAGGTGGCCTCGAGCAGCTCCGCGAGCGGCTGGGGCCAGGTCACGTCCTCGAGCAGCAGCATGCGCTCGTCATAGTCGATGCCGTCGGCCTTCATCCGCTCGACCGCCTCGCCCCTGGCCGCGAACTGCTGGGCGAACAGCACCTGGCGTGGCGCCTCGAGCACCGCTTCGATCACCGAGACCACGTCGAGGGGATAGGTCGGCGCCTCCACGTCCAGCACGTCCAGCGCGGCGAGGGCGAAGTGCGCCAGCGGCTGGTTGAGCGCGAAGTCGTCGGGCAGGTCGACGGTGAGGACATAGCGGCGACCGTGCTCGTCGGGCTGGCCGAGCCGCGTGACCACGCCGGAGCGGACGAGGCTGCGCATCAACCGCACGGCACGGCGGGCGAGCCGCAGCTGGTTGCGGCGCGACTCGTGGTTCTCCGTGAGCAGCCGACGCAGCACCGGGAAGGCGTCCTCCTCGCGCGCGAGGACGTTGACGAGCATCGCGTTGTCGACCTTCATCCGCGACGGCAACGGCTCGGGGGACCCGTTCACGAGCTTGTCGAAGGTCTGCTCGCTCCAGACGACCGACCCCTCCGGGGGCTTCTTGAGGTGCGGCTTGGACTTCTTCTTGGGGTTGGCGGCGTTCTTGGCGTCGGACCGGGCCCGCGCCTTCTCGTTCTCGATGACGTGCTCGGGCGCTTGGACCACGACATAGCCGGCGGTGTCGAAGCCGGCCCGCCCGGCCCGGCCGGCGATCTGGTGGAACTCCCGCGCGCGCAGGATCCGCTGCCGGTTGCCGTCGAACTTCGCCAACCCGGTGAACAGCACCGTCCGGATCGGGACGTTGATGCCCACGCCGAGGGTGTCGGTGCCGCAGATGACCTCGAGCAGCCCCCGCTGGGCCAGCGTCTCGACCAGGCGTCGATATCTCGGGAGCATCCCCGCGTGGTGCACGCCGATGCCGGCCTTGACGAGCTTGGCCAGGGTGCGACCGAAGCCCGGACCGAACCGGAACCCGGCGATGGCGTCGTTGCGCTCCTGCTTCCGCACCGCCGTGCCTCGCCCCGCGGCGAGCAGCGACGTCGCGTGCTCGACCGCCGCGGCCTGGGTGAAGTGGACGACATAGACCGGCCCCTGGCCGGTGCCCATCAGCTCCTGCAGGGTCTCCGCCAGTGGCTCCACCGACCACGAGAACGTCAGCGGCACCGGCCGCTTGGCGTCGTCGACGACGGCGGTCGTCCGCCCGGTGCGCCGCGACAGGTCGGCGGCCAGCTCGGAGACGTCGCCCAGCGTCGCCGACATGAGCAGGAACTGCGCCCGGGGCAGCTCCAGGAGGGGCACCTGCCAGGCCCAGCCGCGGTC
>JAGQUE010000474.1 GCA_020438665.1 Nocardioidaceae bacterium
GACCCCCGCACGCCGGACAACCTCGGCGGGTTCTCGGACCAGATGGCCTCGATCTCGCTGAGGGAGTGGACGCTGCCGGGGCTCGGGTGGGTTGTCGTGGCCTCGACCCGGGCCACGACCTGGGCGCCCCTGTGGGACTACATCGGCTTCGAGCCGCTCGGGGAGCTCGCGGCCGGCGGGCGCACCGTCGGCTTCTGGGGCCGTGACTTCGGGCGCAGCGACTACGCCGCGTGGCTCGACGCACTGCTCCTGCGCGAGCTCGACCGCGACGGGTCGGCCCCACCGCCGGTGTCCTCCCCGGTCGCCCTCGCGCGCGAGGACTTCGACGCGGCCGTGCGCGACGTGCTGCGCGACTTCGGACGACCCGAGCGGCTCCGCCCGAGCCCCTTGCTCCAGTCCAGGCTCGCCAGCGGGCAGGGCGACCCGGTCGCGGCCCTCCGCGCCGTCCTGCGTGCGGCCGTCGACGCGGTGGGAGAGCAGGTGCGGGGAGACCTGCCGGCACGAGCCGTCGACCGCACGTACCTGCGACCCGCGGCCAACCAAGAGCTGGCGGCCGAGGTGCTCGGCGTGCCGTTCGGGACCTACCGCAGGCACCTGCGTGCCGGGGTGGAAAGGCTGACCGAGGTGCTGTGGGACTGGGAGCTGCACGGCGTGGCCGAGCAGGAGGTGGACAGGAACTGACCTGGTGGATGGACAGTCTCCGGGCGCACGGTGCGGGACATCCCGAGCCAGGAGGTCCTCATGCTCACCTCGTATACCACCTACGACCGCGTCGTCGTCGCCGGCGGCAGCATCGCGGGGCTGCTCGCGGCCGCCGCGCTGGCGCCCGTCGCCCGCGAAGTCGTCGTCCTCGACCGCGACCCGCTTCCCGACCCTGCGCCCGGGACCCCGCCGGGCGGTCCGCGACCCGGCACTCCCCAGGCGGGGCAGGTGCACGGCCTACTCGCCTCGGGACGGCTCGCGATCCAGGAGCTGCTGCCCGGCTTCACCGAGGAGCTGGTCTCCGCCGGTGCGGTCTGTCGCGGTGACATCGGCACCACCGGTCGCTGGTGGATCGGCGGCGGGCTGCTCGCGGACGGGGCAGTGGGTGCGGCAGGCATCGCTGTCTCGCGCCGCCTGGTCGAGGAGACCATCCGGCGACGGGTGCGCGCGCTGCCCCGCGTCGAGATCCGCGACCACGTCGAAGTCGTCGGCCTCGTGAACGACCCCGCCGGCGACCGGGTTACTGGTCTCCGCGTGCGCGACCGACGCGGCGGCGGGGCGACCGTGGAGCTGGGCGCCGACTTGGTGGTCGACGCCACGGGCCGACCGAGCCGTGGGTCGAGGTGGCTCGCCGAGCTCGGCCGGGACGAGCCGCCGCTCGAGCGGGTGCGGGTCGGCATCCGCTACGCCACCACTCACGTCGCACGGCGCGAGGGCGACCTGGGTGGCCGCTACGTCTCGGTCTCCGCCGCCACCCCCGAGGTGCCGCGGGTCGGTGTCGCCATCGCACAGGAGGACGACACATGGGTCGTCGCGGTCTGCGGCTACACGGAGGACCCACCGCCGGTGGACCCCGACGGCTTCCGCCAGTACGCCAGCGGCGTGGTCGCGCCCGACCTCGCCGAGCTACTCGCCGACCGCGAGCTGCTGCATCCCGTCCTCACCTACCGCTTCCCCGATTGCCGACGGCGGCGGTTCGACCGAGTGCGGCTCCCGCTCGGCTTCGTGCCGATCGGCGACACCATCGCGAGCTTCGACCCAACCTTCGGGCAGGGCATGAGCGTGGCAGCACTCGAGGCGCTGCTACTCGGGCGCGAGGCCGGCACGGGCATGGTCGCGCTGCGTGAGCGCTACCCCCGGGCCGCGATGGCGATCGCCGACCGCGCGTGGACCGTCGTGACGGGCGCGGACCTGCTGATCCCGGGGGTCGAGGGCACACCCCCGCCCGGCCACCGACTCGTGTCGCGCTACGTCGCGCGGGTCCAGCGGACCGCGCGCCACGACTCGGTCGTAGCGGCCGCCCTGATGCGGGTGACGAACCTGCTCGACGCTCCGACTGCGTTGATGCGGCCAGCGATCCTCGGCCGCGTGGTCCGGCCAAACCGAGCGAGCGCGAGGCGGCGGGCAGCGGGACCGGCACTCACGCCCGCGGCCTGACCGTCAGCACCGCAAACGCGACCCCGAGCAGGATCCTGAATGGAGCGCGTCCCGCGCGACGATGGGCTCGGCAACCGGGCCGCTCCGCAAGGCCATCCCCGTTCGGCGATCACGACCCGGAACCGCGACCGGGGCCAGACAGGCGCAGACCAGCAGTGTCTTGACCCTGTCGACTCTCGGCCCATCGCCCAAGCCGTACGGAAGCCACCTCCCGGCTCGGTGATCCAGGGCCGGTGCACCCGGACCCGGCCAGCTCGCCGCGGACCTTCCCTGTCGACCGCTCGACCAATTCCTCGATCTTGGCCAGGTACGGGTCGATCAGCTGCGGTCGTGCCGCGGCCCGGTCGAGCCCGCCAGCGGCGCGAGGAGGAGACCTCAACCCGCGGAGCGCGGCGAGGCAGACGACGTCGTGTCGGGCAGAGCCCATGACCGTCAGTGATCAGCTGCGTGGCCGTCTCCGGGATGTCTGGGTGACCAACGACACCAAACGGAGCGACCCGCCGACGGCCCCTGAACGACCACTGATCAAGCAGTTCCGATCGCCCTCCCGGCGGCGGTGTGAGGCGGGTGCGCGATCACGCGGCACACCGCAGGCACGAGCGTTGCCGCGTCCTCACTTGACGGCTCCGGCGACAGCTCCTCGGGTGAGGGTGCGCTGGAAGATCAGGAAGAACGCAACCGCAGGCAGGATGCCCATCAGGGATGCTGCGGCCAGGCCTGTTGGTGAACTCGTGTACTGCCCCTGGAGGCTCCCCATGGCAACGGAGACCGTCTGGTTGTCGTTCGAGGGCAGCATGATCAGCGGTAGGAAGAAGTCGTTCCAGGTCCAGATGAAGAAGAACGTCATGAGAACGGTCAGGGTGGGCCAGATGATCGGAACGACGACGCTGCGCAGCACCTGCCAGCGGCCGGCGCCGTCGATTCGGGCCGCCTCCAGGACCTCTCGGGGGAACTCGGTGAGCGTGGAGGTGAGCAGGTAGGTGCCGAAAGCGCTCGACATCACCGAGCTGATGATGATGACGACGAGTTTCGTGTTGTACAGGCCCACATTGTTCGCCATGTAGTAAAGCGGGTAGATCAGGGCTTCTTGCGGGATCGTGGTGGCCAGAAGCAGGAGCACGAGGAGGCCTCGGCGTCCCTTGATCCTCCCGATGCCGAGGGCGTAGGCGTTGAGCAGGCTGATCAGTGTCCCGAAGATCGCGACGGCGCCGCTGATCACGACGCTGTTGATGAGCTTGTTGGTGTAGTCGACGTTCTGCCAGAAGGTTCGGATCCCGCTGAGGTCGAACGAGTGCGGCCGGGCCAGTGGTCCGTGCGCGGCGTAGTCCTGGGCGGTCTTGATCGCATTGATCGCGGCCAGCAGGAACGGGAAGAGCGCTGCCAGGGTTGCGAGCGTGAGCAACGCCAGCACGATCCAACGGGTCGATCGGCGACCGTACCGGGTGCGACCCCCCGCACCATTCTGCCGTGGATCGGGTTGGCCTCGCCCATGTCGAGGCGTGGCCCTGGTCGTGCCCGCCGCCTTGGTGAGCGCCATGGCTAGACCCCTTCGTTCCTGGACTGGATCCGGATGAACACGACCGCGAGAACGATGACGAGCACGGTCAGGACAGTCGCGACGGCGGCTCCGTATCCGACTTGGAGGGAGCCGAAGAAGTTCGAGTAGGAGTAGTAGGAGGGCACGTTGGTCGAGTCGCCGGGTCCGCCTTTGGTCAATACGTACACGGGCCCGAACACCTTCAACGCCGCGATCGTCGTGGTGAGCAGCACGACGAAGATCTCCGGTCGCATGTGCGGGACCGTGACGTGCCGGAACCGGTCGAACCACGAGGCGCCGTCGAGTTCGGCGGCCTCATGGAACTGCGGATCGATCCGGGCCATACCCGCCATGAAGATCACCAGCCCGTATCCGAGCTGCATCCACACCAGGACAGCCATGACCGCCGGCAGCGCCCAGCGGGAGTCGCCGAGCCAGTTCGGCGGATCGCCAACGCCAAGCTTCTGCAGAACCGCGTTGATCGCACCGTAGGGGTTGAGGATCCATCCCCAGACGACGCCCGCGACGGCCACGGGCAAGACCTGGGGCAGATAGAACCCGGCCCGCAGGGTGCTGGACACGCGCTGTCCGAAGCGCGGCTCGATGTAGTCGAAGAGCACGGCCGCCAGGAGGATTCCCAGCATGGTCGGCACGATCGCCATCGCCACGATGAACCAGATGCTGTGTTCGAAGGCCGACCAGAACATCTGGTCGTGGATCAGACGTCGGTAGTTCGCGAGGCCGACGAACCTGGGTGTTCCGACGCCAGACCACTCGGTGAAGCTGACGACGACGTTCATCGCGAACGGCACCAGGATCACAGCGATGAATCCGGCAGTGCCGGGGAGCAGGTAGCGCAGGTAGCCCTTCTGCGCCCCCCGGGCCAGCGGCGAGACCCGCCCCGGTTGGGGATCGACGGTAGCAGTGATGGTCATGGGGATGCCCTCCTTGGCAGGCGATGGTGGACGAGGCGGGCGAGGACCACCAGCCGCGCTGGCGGCCCCCGCCCGTTTGGGGTGTCAGTCCACGGTCGACTGCACCTGGTCGTACGCCGTGCTGAGCTGCTTCACGAACTCGTCTGGCGTCTGGCTACCTGCGACCAGAGTCTGCGTGTTCGACTGGATCACCTGGTAGAAGTTCGGGACCGGCCAGTCGCCGTAGAGGCCGAGGCCGTCGGTCGACACCAGCTGGGAGAAAGTCCGGTTCACCATCCTGCCCGTGGGGTCGGTGAGCGCGGCTGGATCGGCGGCGAGCGCGACGCCGCCGGTGTTGGCCATCAGGTCCTGGCGCTTCTTGTCCAAGGTGAGCTCGATGAAGTCGTAGGCCAGGTCCTTGTTGTCGGCCTTGGTCGGGACGACCCAGATGTTTCCGCCGGAGCCAGGATTGATCCCCGACCCGGGCATCAGGAACTGACCCCACTTGAACGACGTGATCTTGTCCTTGAAGTCCCCGGCCATCCACGTGCCCGCGTAGGTGATCGGCGCCTTGCCGCTGCGGAACAGGGCCCAGGCGTCCTCGGCCTTCAGGCCGCTGGACTTCGTGTCGATGTAGCCCTTCTGGGTCCAGTCGGCCATCGTCTGTGCAGCCTTGGTGATCGGGCTGTCCGAGTTGATGTCCAGCGGCGCCTTGAGGCCGAAGTATCCGTCCAGCCAGGCGTGATCGGCGTTCGCGAGCACCAGTCCCCACAGCAGGTGCTGCGCAGGGTAGTCGCCGGCGCTCTCCGCGAGCGGGGTGATCCCCTGGGACTTGAACGTCGCGAACGCCGCCTCGAGCTCGTCCATCGTGGTGGGCACCTCGATGCCGTACTTGGCGAACATGTCTTCGTTGTAGGCAAAACTGACGTACTCGCCGTAGGAGGGAATGCCGTAGAGCTTGCCGGGGCCCATGAGCCCCTTGGCGTCGTACGTGCCAACGGTGAGCGCAGACCCGGCGATCTTGTCCCAGCCGCGACTCGACGCCTCCGAGGTGAGGTCGGTCAGGAGGCCCTTAGACGAGACCGCGCCCGCGGTGGCGTTGCCTTTGTTGTACTCGAGCAGGTCGGGCGCGTCCTTCGAGTTCAAGATCATCGCGCCGGCATCTTGGATCTGCTGCCAGACCTTGCGCTCGAAGTGGACCTCGACGTCGGGGTGCGCTGCCTTGAAGTCGTTCAGCGCGTCCTGCCACGCGGTGTCTTGTGGATTGTTGGCGTCCTCGTACCACCAGACCGTGAACGTCTTCCCGCCCGAGCTGCCGGCGGCACCACAGGCCGCCAACGCGAGCGCTAGGGCAGTCGCAAGCAGGAACGCGAGGGTGTGGCGCAGACGAGTCGTCATGATCATGTCGGTTCTCCTTCTGACGGCTTCGATCGGCATGATCGAAACGATGTGTCACACAATTTGAATGAGCTGTCAGGTGAGCCGTGGGCCGCGCAGAGCCGCCAAGGCTCTCCGATCGGGTGGCGGGTCATGACGTCTGGATCCATGCCGCAGTGTTCGGATGCAGGACGTCGCGCGACTCGTCGGAGATGGATGTCAGCAGGACGTGGCCCTGCGGCAGAGGCACCGGTATCGGCCCGGTGTTGAGCCAGCACTCGACGTCATCGCGTCGGAATGCCATGGTGTCGGGAGGGGAGTCCACCCAGGCCATCGACCTGTCGAGTAGCCGCGTACGCAGACGAAGGCACCGCCGGTAGAAGGTCAGGGTCGATCCAGCGTCCTGTGCTTGCGCGGCGGCGGTGAGATTGCCCCAGCCATCGGGTTGAGGAAGCCAAGGGTCGGTGCTCGCGTCAGCGGCACTGAATCCGTACGTAGGCGACGCTTCGGACCACGGGAGCGGCACCCGGCAACCGTCACGGCCGCGGAACGTCCGGCCGGATTGCTCGAAGACGGGATCGCGCCGTCGATCGGCGGGGATATCCTCCACCTCGGGCAGCCCGAGCTCCTCGCCCTGATACAAGTACACACTTCCGGGGAGGGCGAGTACCACCATGAGCGCCGCGCGCGCCCGGCGCAGGCCGAGCTCGACATCTGGCTCCTCTGCCTCCCAGCGTTGCTGCTCCCAGACCCTGTCGACAGTGTGCATCGGTTGGGATCGGGCATAACGTGTCACGTGCCTGACCACGTCATGGTTGGACAGGACCCAGGTGCTGGGCGCGTGGACGGCGGCAACGGTCGACATGGCATCTTCGGCGACCGCGCGCATGTAGTCGGCCCGGAACGGTGCCTGGAGGAAGTCAAACTGGAACGCCATGTGCAGCTCATCGGGGCGCACGTACATGGCGAGGCGCTCATTGCTCGGGGCCCAGGACTCCGCGACGAAGATCCGAGGCGGATCGTAGGAGTCTGCGATCTTCCGCCAGCTGCGATAGATCTCGTGAACGTTGTCATGATCCCAGGCCGGATGCGGTGCGGTGTCGAGCGCGGGACTTTCACGGACTCCGGCGTCAGGGAGCCCGGGAGTCTTGGTCAACCCATGCGCCACGTCGATGCGGAAGCCGTCGACACCCCGGTCGAACCAGAAACTCAGGATGTCCTCGAACTCCTGCCGGACCTCGTCGTTCTCCCAGTTGAGATCCGGCTGCTGGGGTGAGAACAAGTGCAGATACCACTCGCCAGCAGCACCATTCGCAGCGGGCACGCGGGTCCACGCCGGTCCACCGAACTGGCTGTGCCAGTCGTTGGGGGGCAGCTTGCCGCCCTCGCCTCGTCCTGGTCTGAAGATGTAGCGCGCCCGGGCACAGGGGTCACCATCCAGCGCCGATGAGAACCAGCCATGCGCCGCAGACGTGTGATTGGGGACGATGTCGAGGATCACGCGCAGCCCGGCGGCGTGCGCTTCCACGATGAATGCCTCTGCCTCGGGCAGCGTTCCGTATGCCGGATCGATGTCCCGGTAGTCCGTGACGTCGTAGCCGGCGTCAGCCTGCGGCGAGCGGTACCACGGGTTGATCCACAGCACGTCGACGCCGAGGTCGGCCAAGTACGGCAGTCGTGCGCGCAGCCCCGCGACGTCGCCGATTCCATCGCCGTTCCCGTCGGCGAACGACCGGATGTACACCTGGTACACCACCGCGGTGCGCCACCAGCTCTCCCCACCCGCCGACCAAGGTGGGGTGTCGATCGATCGCAACTGATCCACGCTGCCTTGCCCTTCTACAATGCGAGTACGCAAGCGTTTGCGTTCGGCAACAATGGCAGCAGTCACAGCCACACGTCAAGCCCATAGGTGAGAATCCTCACCGCTACTGCTGAACGTTGCCGGACTCGGTCAGCAACAAGAATCGGAGTGGCCGACCCTCAAAGCCCTTGGCTACTGACATATCTGCGGGAACGTTTGCGTTCCGGCTTAGGATGTCCACGTGTGGGAGGACCAGCAGATCAACATGTCGGACGTGGCCCGCGAGGCTGGAGTCTCGCTCTCCACGGTCTCGAGGGCATTGCGCAACAAGCCGGGGGTTGGAGAAGGTACGAAGGCACGCATTAAGGCCATCGCCGAGCGTCGGGCCTATGTGATCTCGCCCGAGGCGTCACGGCTGTCCGGAGGCGGTACGGGCCGCGTCGCGCTCGTGGTGCCGACGATCGACAACTGGTTCTACGCGAGAATGCTCGCCGCCATCGAGCGGGTGCTGCGTGACGCCGAGCTGGATGTCCTGCTCTACCACGTCGAAGGCGTCGAGGACCGCCGACAGTTCTTCGAGCGACTGCCCGCCCGTCGCAAGGTCGACGCCCTGATCCTCCTGGCCCACACCGTGCCGGACAATGAAGCAAGCCGACTGGGCCTGATGGGCGTACACGTCGTGGTAGCAGGAGGACGGCTCCTCGACTACCCGTGTGTGCGGGTCGACGACGTTGAAATCGGTCACCAAGCGACGAACCACCTCATCGGCCTGGGCCACCAACGCATCGCGATGATCCGGACGACAGACCCGCAGGGATCGACCCCCGCCAGCGACCGGAACCGCCATGACGGCTACCGCACCGCTATGACCGAGGCCGGGCTGAGCCTGGACGACAGCTATGTGGTGACCGTGCCCTTCTCGCAGGCCGGTGCCGCGCAAGCCGTCGCACAACTGCTCTCCCTGCGCGAGCCCCCCACCGCCGTCTTCGCCTACTCCGACGAGATCGCGATAGCAGCTCGTCTGACCCTGCAACGCTCCCACGTCTCAATTCCCGAACGGATCTCCATCCTCGGTGTCGATGATCATCCGATGGCTGAACTGCACGACCTAACCACAATCCGCCAACCCGTCCAGGCGCAGGGAGAACTGGCCGCGCACCTGATGCTCGACCTGCTCCATGGCAGAGAAGTGGCCGATCGAGACGTGGTCCTACCAACCGAGCTTGTTCTGCGACGAACAACCGCGCCCCCGCCCAACACGCCGACAACGGGCAGCTGAGGGTCGAGGCGCCAGCGTCCAACTGGGCCGGTACGCAGCGGCTCCCCTGGTCGCTAGAGCGCAGGAGCGCTCCGCACGAGGAACCGTTGTCGGGACGCAGAGCCCCGCGGTCGGCTTCGTTGGAGCTTCGCTGGTCGGCGTCCCGCGAGGATGTCGGTTGCGGGACGCCGACAAACACGCGAGGTCAGCGTCGTGACGAGGCGTTAGCGAGTTCTGCCTTCGCAGCTGTGCGCTGCCGCTCGATCGCCCGGTAGACGGTGGACCGTCCGACGCCGAAGAGTTCGGCGACCTCGAGGGTGCTGTACTCGCCGCTGTGCACCAACGAGACCAGGTGCGCCTCCTGCTTTCGGCTGAGTTTGGGCTGCTTCCCCTTCAGCCGGCCCTTCGCCTTCGCGACCTTCATCCCCTCGACTGTGCGGAGCCGGATCAGGTCGGACTCGAACTCGGCCACCATGGCGAGGACGTTGAACAGCAGCCGTCCGACGGCGTCGGTGGGGTCATAGACCGACCCGCCGAGGCTGAGGCTGATCTCCCTTGTGGTCAGCTCGTCGGCGATCGCCCGCGCATCTGGAAGCGAGCGCGCAAGCCGGTCGAGCTTCGTGACCACAAGAGTGTCGCCGGCACGGCAGGCGGCAAGAGCTTCACGAAGTCCAGGCCGTTCGCGGTTGGTGCCGGTCAGGCCGTGGTCGACGTAGATACGGTCGGCCTCGACGCCGAGGGCAAGGAGACCGTCGCGTTGAGCGGTGAGGTCTTGTTGATCGGTGGAGCATCGGGCGTACCCGACAAGCAGGGCGTTCATGGCGCACCTCAAAGGGTTGGCCCGGCCGGGCCACAGGCTGTGGTCCGGCCCGAGCATCGGGCAATGTCCCGACCGCACCAGCCAGCGCTCAGCACGCCTCCTGGCGCAAGGCCGCCAGGCACGTGTCCTCCTCGGCCGCGCATCCCGCTCGTGGCCGCCATCGACGCCCAATGCTCCGGGGTGACTCAGACTATGGGCGGGGTCGCGTCCCATGGATTGAGGCACGAGACGCCGAGGGGTTCGAAGTGTTTGGTGTTGCGCGTGGCGATGGTCATTCCGGCAGCTTCCGCGACGGCGGCGATGAGGGCGTCGTCGAAGGGTGCGTGCTCGGGAACCCGATAGGCCGCGAGGATCCGGGCCGCCGACAGGTCGAACGGCAGCACCCGATCGGCAAAGGTGGGCAGGACATTCTCCTCGAGCCATCGACGCAGTACGGCTCCTTGCTCGGCGTCGGATCGCTCCTTGGCAATCACTCCACGCTCGATCTCCGCGATGGTGAATGCTGAGACGAACTGGTCACCGACGGGAACCGACGCTGCCCAGACCTCGACGGGTCGGTGACGTCCTCGGACCCGCAGCGCGGACACCACGTTGGTGTCCAAGAGATACTTCACAGTTGTGCCGAGCGAGCCGTCAGGCCCAGGCGCTCGGGTTCGAAGTCGATGTCGGCACCTTCGTCGGTGCTCAACAGATCAACGATGGTGACGGGCTCGCCCTCCAGAGCCTTGGTGAGCACGTCGCGCGCCTCCGCCTCGACCGACCGGTGACGCTGCTTGGCACGCGCACGAAGCGCGGCCTTGGTCCCCGCGGGCAGGTTGCGAATCAAGATCTGCTCCACAGTGACCACCTCCGATATCACGTCAACGATATCACCATGGCTGCCTGAGCCACGACAACTCAGCGCGACCTCTCAGGGCGACCCCCCGGGGTGGCACCCTGTGGCTCCGGGTCAATCACCGGATGCCGATCGCCGTACGGGAGTCACGCACGTCGCGGCCGGTCACCGGAGACCTATCCCTGAGGTGGACGCGAGATAGTGGCCGAGCGTGAGTACGTCCTTCGGGGGCCTCGTAGGTCAGTCAGGTCCTGTTAGCGTCCACCCGCTGCACCCAGTCAGCCAAGACTGACGCCACCTGGTGGGGCTGGCCGAGCCAGGGGGCGTGGCCACCGTTGAATACCTTCAGCTCGGAGTGTGGGATCAGCGACTGGTGGCGCCGCGCGACGTCAGCGCCGCCGACGGGGTCGCGGTCGCCAACCAACAGCAGAGTCGGAACCTCGACCCCCTGAAGGTCTGCTTCGGTGATGCGCGCCCGGCGACGGAAACCGCTTCGACTCAGCAGGGCCGCCGGGGAGATCAGCGCGCGAACCTCCTCGTGCAGCGCTCGGCCCGCCACTGGGTCGTTGCCCACTGCCACCAGGAGATCCACCATCGCGGGATGGGCGCCGATGGTGTCACCCTCGCCGACCATCCGCGCGAACTGGCGCACGGACTTGGGTGTCTCGCGCTGCCGGGAGATCAGTGGACCGACTCCTGGAGTTCCCATCAGTCGGTACGGGAGCGGCGCCTGTGTGCCGGGCAGTGACGGGGCGCCGAGCATGGCAAGCCCCCTCACGCGCTCGGGTCGGGCAAGCGCGAAGCGCAACGACCACAACCCACCCATGGAGTGGCCGACCAGGATCGCGGACGGTAGCTCCAGTGCATCAAGCAGCCGGTCGATCCATCCGACCGCGGTCTCCTTCGAGGTGGCGGCGGGAGCAACCGGTTCGCTCAGACCGAAGCCGGGCCGGTCGACCACGACCGCCCGCACGGACTCCAGGTGCTGCAGGACCGGGAGCCAGAACAATCCGGGGCTGCCCGAGCCGTGGATGAAGACCACCGAAGGCCCGGTCCCCGTGGCCATGGCGTGCACGGCCGCGCCATCAGCGGTACGCACTACGAAGCCCTTGAGTTGAGCCTCGGCCATGATCCGCCCAAGGACCTGGCGCACCTCATCTGGATGGGCTGGACTGCCGACTGACCATTGCCTCATCTCGACCTCTCTCAGCATGGGTGACACCCGTTGAGTCTGCGCGGGCGAGATGGCCTCGGATAGTCCAGAATTCGTACTGGCCAGCACGAGCCTTGTGTGGGAACACTCGTTCATGCACTCCTACCGGCAGTACTGTCCGATCGCTCGCGCCTCCCAGATCCTCGCCGAACGCTGGACGCCCATCCTGTTGCGCAACCTGCTCACCGGCGCGGAGACGTTCACGGAGTTGGCTCGGGGCGCGCCTGGCATGTCTCGGAGCCTGCTCACCTCCAGACTGCGCGAGCTGGAGCGCGCCGGGGTGGTCGTGATTGATCCGCATCCAACGGGCCGTGGGCAGCGCTACAGGCCGAGCGAGGCCGGATTGGCGCTGCGGCCGGTGCTGGTGGCCATGGGCACGTGGGCAGAGGAGTGGTTCGAGCTAACACCTGAAGACAGCGATCCAGGGTTCCTCCTGCACAACTGGTGCCATCGCTACCTCGCGGTGGACCGGCTCCCCGAGCACCGAGTCGTCACCCGCTTCGATTTCACCGACCAGCCACCCGGTCAACGCCGGCTGTGGATGCTCGTTGACACCGACGCGGCCGAAGTGTGCCTGACCGACCCGAAGATGCAGGAGGACCTCGTGGTCACCGCGGAGTCGACGGCGCTCGCGCAGTGGCACATCGGCCAGATTGAATGGTCTCAGGCATTGCGTGCGAAGCGGATCCGCGTGACCGGCCCCCTGGACCTCGCACGTGCCTTGCCCACCTGGAACAGGCGCAGTGTGTGGGCTACATGATCGTCAACGCCCGACCACTCCCGCCCGGGTTCCGTCGACTCGACCACGAAGCGGCCCCGCGGTGTGGTTGCGGCGCGCCCGGAGCGCAGCGACGCGGGTCAAGGTGTGACCGCGGGGGTCCCGGCAGCCGAACGGTCAGCGGGACTCCGCGTCATATTCGGCGTCGTGCGTCCTGGCCTCTGGCGCTTGCTCGGCCAGGGACTCCCGGTATGCCACGCAGCCACGCAGGAACTGGGGCCAAGGCGGTACCGCGATGTCGGGGTCGACCTGTTCGGGGAGGGTGCGCCAGAGCTCGGGATGATGCCAGCACAGATCGTGTCCCGAGCTGTCGCGGTGCGCCCGGATGGCTCTGCGGAGCTTGAGCACCTCGGCGACAAGCTCCTCCCGCGTGGAGCTCTCCAGGTCTTCGTCCATGCGGTCAGTGTGCCCCAGCTATCCCCCGGGACTTGACCGCAGATGCTGGCACCTCGACGACACGCACGCGAGATCGGCGCCGCGACCCGTGGTCGAAGCGCGTCGCCGAACCGGGTCGCTCCAGGCGGTGGACGCTGCGGGAGGGAGGACAACGGCCCCAGATCAGTGTCGACAGATCAGAGATCTGGGCCTGCCATGACGCGGAACTGAGGTGCGTCCATCGCCACTCCCACCCCGCCCGCCGGTCGTCCAGCCTTCTGTCCCGGAAGCCGGTCACGAGGTGCGGCCTGGGCTGGGGAGAAAGCTCGAACGACTGGGAGGATGTCCGGATGGCTGTGGAGCGAATCGTGAACGACCCCGCGGCGGCCGCAGCGTCGATCGCGTCCGGCGGCCGCCTGGAGCGGCATGCATTTGAGATGGTGCTTGATCTGGCACAGTCCTCGCCTGCGCCTCTCGTGGTCGACGACTTCTCGATCGCGCCGATGAATCCAGACCGGGTGGCCGAGTACGGCGGAGTCGTCAGTCGGGCGTATCCCGCAGAGCATCCTGATCACGAGCCCGCCGACTCCGACGCTGGCTCGGCCGCCCAGGTGATCCTCGATGTCATCCGCGGCGAAAGCATGGGGCCGTGGATCGCCGGGGCGTCTCTCCACGTCGCCGACCGCAGCGACCGTATCGTCGGCCTGATCCTCGTCAACGAGACCGCTGCCAGCGGAACGTCTGTGGCGCGACCTTTCGTCACCGACATCTGTGTCGATCCTGCTGAGGCCGGCCACGGGCTTGGGACGGCGCTGCTCGCGGCGTCCGCCGGTCGCGTGGCAGACCTTGGCTGGTCGACTTTGACCCTGGCCGTCACGGTGGGCAACCCAGCGCAGCGCGTCTACGAGCGGTTGGGCTTCCGCGTGAGCTCCGAGTCGTGGCGGATCGAAACCGCCGGCTGATCACACCGGGAGTTCCACATCACGGCTCCGAGCGCTGGTTCCGGCTGCCCGCCCCCAAGCGAACGCTCGCCGGATCCGATCCACGGAGTGCCTGTAGGCGCCGCGAACCATCTGCTCGAGGCACTGGAGCAGGTGTTGGCGAAGAACCTCGACTGCCGCCTCTGGATGGCGCAGGAGTGGCACCGCCACGACCAGGGTCCATGGTGCGATGTGTCCGTGTCTTCCCCCTCGCTCGCCAGCCACATCACGCGCTCGTGCCCTATCCGCCATGGCCAGAACGATGGAAGGAGTCTCACCATCAATCAGCCGCTCACCGGTACGGCAGCACTCACAGCGGCCCGGGACACCCGTAGGGCGAACCGGCGGTAGGCGCTGGGGAGTGGGACCGGTGATCCCCGTGACCGGCCGTTCGCCGCTACCCGGTCCTCACGCGGGGCGTGCCACAAGCCGATC
>JAGQUE010000475.1 GCA_020438665.1 Nocardioidaceae bacterium
TCACGGGCCGACCTCACGGGCCGACGTCAGGGGGCGAACGGCGGCCCGGCTCGGGGGCCCACGCTGCTAGCGTCCTCCGCATGCCCATCGACGCCTCGCTGGTCGGCCGGGAGTTCCCGCCGACCCGGCCCTATGCGGTCTCCGAGGAGAAGGTCCGCGAGTTCGCCGCCGCCTCCGGCACGTCCTATGCCGGCGGGCCGGCCCCCGCCACCTTCCCGATCGTGCTCGCCTTCGACGCGATGAACGCCTTCCTCGCGGCCGAGGAGATCGAGCTCTTCCGGATCGTCCACGGCGAGCAGCGCTTCTCCTATGAGCGGCCCGTCGTCCCTGGTGACGTGCTGTCCGCGACGCTGACCGTCGCCTCGCTGCGCCAGATCGGGGGCAATGACATCATCGGCACCCGCAGCGAGATCACCGATGCCGCCGGCGCCCTGGTCTGTACGACGACCGCCACCCTCGTCCATCGGGGGGCCGACGCATGAGCGCGCTGACCCCGGGCGCGGCGCTCGAGCCGCGACGCTATCGGGTGACCCGCGCCGACCTGGTCCGCTATGCCGGCGCCAGCGGCGACTTCAACCCGATCCACTGGTCCGACCGGGTTGCGACCTCGGTGGGCCTGCCGGGGGTGATCGCGCACGGCATGTTCACGATGGCGCTCGCGGCTCGGGCCGTGGCGGAGTGGACCGACGGTGCCGAGGTGGCCGAGCTGGGCTGCAAGTTCACCAACCCGGTCGTCGTTCCCGACGACGACGCGGGTGTCGAGGTGACCGTCGCCGCCACGGTCAAGGACGTCGCCGGCGGCCTCGCCACGCTCGCGCTCGAGGTCACCTGTGACGGCCAGAAGGTGCTGGGCGTCCCCAAGGCTGTCGTGCGTGTCTGAGCCGGCACCCGAGCTCCTGAGCGACCACACCACGCTGCGGCTGGGTGGCCCGGCCCGGCAGTGGGTCGAGGCGACCACCGAGGCCCAGCTGGTCGCGGCGGTCGCGGCGGCCGACGCGTCCGGGACGCCGCTGCTCCTTCTCGGGGGCGGCAGCAACCTGGTGGTCGCCGACGAGGGCTTCGACGGCACCGTCGTCCACGTGGCCACGCGCGGCGTCACCCCCGATGCCGACGCCTGCGAGATCGGGCCCGACGGTGAGCCGGCACATTGCGGCGGCATGATCGTGCGGGTCGCCGCCGGAGAGCCGTGGGACGACTTCGTCGCCCTGGCCGTCGCGCGCGAGTGGATCGGGGTCGAGGCGCTGTCCGGCATCCCGGGCCTGGTCGGTGGCACCCCCGTGCAGAACGTCGGGGCCTATGGCCAAGAGGTCGCCGACACGATCGCCTCGGTGCGGACCTGGGACCGCGCCGACCGCACCCAGCGGACCTTCGCGGCGGCCGACTGCGGCTTCGGCTATCGGACCTCCCGCTTCAAGGCCGAGCCGGGCCGCTATGTCGTGCTCGAGGTGACCTTCCAGCTCACCGAGGGCAGCCTGGGCGCTCCCGTGCGCTATGCCGAGCTCGCCCGGACGCTGGGCGTCGAGGTGGGCTCCCGGGCACCCTCGGCGGCCGTCCGGGACGCCGTCCTCGCGCTCCGCCGCGGCAAGGGCATGGTCCTCGACGCCGACGACCACGACACCTGGAGCGCCGGTTCGTTCTTCACCAACCCGATCCTGTCGGCCGACCAGGCCGCGGCGCTGCCCGCCGACGCGCCGCGCTGGCCCCAGCCGGACGGCAACCTCAAGTCCAGCGCGGCCTGGCTGATCGAGCACGCCGGGTTCGCCAAGGGCTTCGGCGCCGGCCGGGCGCAGCTGTCCAGCAAGCACACGCTGGCCCTCACCAACCGGGGCGGGGCGACCACCGCCGACCTGCTGGCGCTGGCCCGTGAGGTGCGCGACGGCGTCGAGCGGGCGTTCGGCGTGCGCCTGGTCAACGAGCCGGTCCTCGTCGGCTGCACCCTCTGACCCGCCGATCCCGGACGCTGCGGGGCGTGCGTCGGGCGTCAGCCGAGCCAGTCGTCGACCTCACCCAGCCAACGCGCGACGTCGGACTCCGGAGCACGGGAGGCGCGCAGCGACATCCGGGCCAGCTCGGCGAGCCGCTCGTCGCTGAGGTCGTGGGCTGCGCGCATCGTGGCGTACTGGGCGGCGAGCCGCGACCCGAACAGCAGCGGGTCGTCGGCGCCCAGGGCGACCGTCAGCCCCGCCTCGAGCAGCTGGGGGAGGGGGACCGAGGTGAGGTCGCTATAGACCCCGAGCGCCACGTTGGAGACCGGGCAGACCTCGAGCGCGACCCCCGCCGCGACCAGCCGCTCCATCAGGCGGGGGTCCTCCGCCGACCGGACGCCGTGGCCCAGTCGGCCGGCGTGGAGGTGGTCGAGGCAGACGCGGACGTGGTCGGGCCCCAGCAGCTCGCCGCCGTGGGGGTCGAGCAGCAGCCCGGCCCGTTCGGCGATGGCGAACGCCGCGGCGAACTCCTCGGTCCTGCCCCGCCGCTCGTCGTTGGACAGCCCGAACCCGACGACGCCGCGGCCGGCGTACTGCCGCGCCAGCCGGGCCAGCGTCCGCGCGTCGAGCGGGTGGCGGGTCCGGTTGGCGGCGATCACGACGGCGATCCCGAGCCCCGTCACGTGCGACGCCTCGGCGACGCAGTCCAGGACGAGGTCGGTGAACGCCGTGATGCCTCCGAACCGGGCGGCATAGCCACTCGGGTCGACCTGGATCTCCAGCCACCGGCCCCCGTCGGCCACGTCGTCCTCGGCCGCCTCGCGCACCAGTCGGCGTACGTCGTCCTCGGTGCGGAGCACCGACCGGGCCACGTCATAGAGGCGCTGGAACCGGAACCAGCCCTTCTCGTCGGCCGCGGACAGCTGGGGCGGCCACTCCGAGACCAGCGAGTCGGGGAGCAGGATCCCGTCGCGCTCGGCCAGCTCCAGCAACGTCCCGTGCCGCATCGACCCGGTGAAGTGCAGGTGCAGGTGAGCCTTGGGGAGGGTTCGCAGGTCGCGCGGCTGGGGGGTCGCGCTCGGCATGCTGGTCATCGTAGGGGGCAGGCGGCGACGGGCCGGTTTGGACGGGGCCGCGCCTGTGCCCGTAGACTCCTCGTTTGGTGGTTCTCC
>JAGQUE010000476.1 GCA_020438665.1 Nocardioidaceae bacterium
AAGGGGTTCGGCGACCGGGTGCTGTTCGCCCGCGCGGGCCTCATCCTCGGGCCCTATGAGCGAGTCGGCCGGATGCCGTTCTGGCTCGACCGGCTCGCGCGCGGCGGCGCCGTACCGGCTCCGGGTCCGGAGGACCGGCCGCTGCAGTACATCGACGCCCGCGACCTGGCCGCCTGGATGCTCGACGCCGGCTCACGCGGGGTGACCGGCGCCTTCAACACGGTCTCGCCGCCGGGGCACACCACGATGGGCGAGCTGCTGGTCGAGGCGGCGCGGGTGACCGGCGGGTCGGCGGAGCTGGTCTGGCTGACCCCCGAGCAGGTGGAGGAGGCCGGCGTCGCGGCGTGGACCGAGCTGCCCATCTGGGCGCCGCCGGACGGTGAGATCGGCGCCCTTCATGACGGCGACGTCTCGGCCGCCCTGGCGGCCGGCCTGGTCTGCCGGCCGATGGAGGAGACCGTCGCCGATACCTGGGCCTGGCTCCAGGCGGAGGGTGCGCCCGACGCCGTACGGCCCGGCACCGGCTTCGACGCCGACGCCGAGGCCCGGATGCTGGCGATCTCGCGCGGCTGACGCGGGGCTGTCGGCGGTCGGCCGTGCCTACGATGGGCGGATGCTTCTCCGCCTGTCCACGTTGGAGCGGATCTTCGCCGGTGAGATCGACACGGCGTTCCGGCGACAGCGCCGACCGACCGTCAAAGCCGGAGGGACGCTGCGGACGCCGCGAGGGCTCCTCGACATCCTCGAGGTCGAGCCGGTGGACGTCGACGAGATCACCCCGGACGACGCGCGCCGGGCGGGGTTCGATGCGGTGGCGGACCTGGTCCACGCCCTGGCCGACCGCGACGATGCCCGCGTCTATCGCGTGCGGCTCCGGCCGGCCGACGGGCCGGACCCCCGTGAGCTGTTGCGCGCCGACGACGTCTTGGACGAAGCGAGTCTCGCCGCGCTCCGGGCCCGTCTCGGCCGGCTCGACGACCACGGCGCGCACGGCCCATGGACGCGGCAGTTCCTGCGCCTGATCGCGGAGCGACCTCAGGTGCGCGCGCCCGACCTGGCTGCCTCGATCGGTTGGGAGACGGCGCCGTTCAAGCTCAACGTGCGCAAGCTCAAGGCCCTCGGCCTGACGATCAGCCACCCGGTGGGCTATGAGCTGTCGCCGCGGGGTCGGGCCGCGCTCGGTGGGATCGACGGAGGCTGACCGGTCGGTTCAGGCGCCCGGTAGGAAGCCGCGAACGGTGTCGAGCGTGTCGATCCCGTCGACGGCCTTGTCGTCGCGGTAGCGCAGCACTCGGGCGAACCTGAGCGCCACGCCACCGGGGTAGCGGCCGGAGCGCTGCACGCCGTCGAAGGCGATCTCGACGACCTGGACGGGGTGGACGGGCACGACGTAGTGGTCACGGATGGTGCCCGGGTCGAGGGCCAGCTCGGTGAACCGTTCGGTCTGCCAGGCGAGCATCTCGTCGGTCATGCCCTTGAAGGTCTTGCCGAGCATCACGAGCTCGCCGGTCGCCGCGTCGCGGGCGCCGAGGTGGATGTTGGACAGCCAGCCTTCCCGTCGGCCGCTGCCCCACTCGATCGCGAGCACGACGAGGTCGAGGGTGTGGACCGGCTTGACCTTGATCCAGCCCGCGCCCCGGCGACCCGCGGCATAGGGGGCGGCGAGGCTCTTGACCACGACGCCCTCATGGCCCGCGGCGATGGCGTCGCGGAGGAACGTCGCGGCGTCGGCAGCGTCGGCGGTGACGACGCGGGGCACCCGCCACCGCTCGGGAACCAGCGCGGCCAGCACCTCCTGGCGTTGGGTGCCGGTGGCGTCGAGCAGGTCGCGGTCATCGACGCGCAGCACGTCGAAGAAGTAGGGCGTCACCGCCACGCCGGCCGCCTGCGCGGTCCGTGAGGCCGTCTCTTGGAACGCGCGCGGGCGCCCCGACTCGTCGAGGGCGAGCGCTTCGCCGTCGAGGACGAACTCGCGCGACGGCAGGCTGCGGGCGACCTGGACCACCTCGGGCAGCCGGGCGGTGATGTCGTCGAGGCTGCGGGTCGCGATCACCACCTCGTCGTCGAGACGATGGACCTGGATGCGGATCCCGTCGAGCTTGGTCTCGACGGCGACGGGGTCGGGCCCGGCCTTGTCGAGCGCCGCCTCGATGTCGGGAGCACTCGCGGCGAGCATCGGCAGCACTGGCCGAAGCACCTCCAGCCCGACGTCGGCGAGGCCCGGCTCGCCCTTCTCGAAGGCGGTGGCCACCACGGGGACGGTGCCTCCGGCGAGCATCGCGGCGCGGCGTACGGCGGCCAGCGGGACGTCGGCGGCCTTGGCAACGGCCTCCTGGAGCAGCGCCTCGAGCGCGCCCTGGCGGACAGCGCCGGTGACGACGCCCCGCAGCCAGGGCTGCTCCGCGGCGGTGGCGCGGCCGAACAGGTCCTGCACCAGCGTCGCTCGCGCGTGCTGGGAGCCGGGGCCGGCCAGGACACTGAGACGCTCGAAGTGGTCGTGGACCTCGGCCAGCGTCAGCATCGGCGCCTCGGCCGGCTCGGGCAAGGTGCTGACGCCCCGCCAGCCCAGGCCGGTGCGGCGCTGGAGCAGGCTCCCGGCGAGATAGGAGGCCGCGATCTCGCGTTCCTCGGGCTGCGCCTGGGCCAGGCAGGCTGCCAGGATCTCGACCTTGGCCTTGCGGGAGCGGGTCGCCGCGACCTCGCGGGAGGCGGTGACGACGTCGGCCAACAGCATGGGCTCGATTGTGCCCGGTGGGTCCGACAGGTCGGTCGGGTTGAGCCGCGGAGACGCTGTGGAGTGCGCTGGCAGGATCGGAGCATGCCCGCTCGTTCCGCGTCCCGCCGTGTCCGCCAGCGCTTCCACGGCTCGATCGCCGGGATCGGGAGCACCAGTGGGATCCGTGTGGTGGTGGGGCGGTGGGACCGTTCGCCCTGGGGCGCCTTCGCCGACCTGATGGTCGAGACGCCCGACGGGCACCGGGTGCTGATCGCTCCTTCGGAGCAGGTGGCGGAGTTCGTGCACGCGACGTACACCTTCGACGAGATCCGCCAGGAGCCCGTGACCGTGACGGACACCCCGGACGGCTGGTCGGTGGCCGCCGCCTCGGCCCAGGTCGAGCTGTCGATCGGCGACCGAACGCCCCTCGGGCGGCTGCTGCGCCTGGTGCCGGGCGCCGTCGGGACCTCTCCGGCGTGGTGCGCGGTCACCGACCCGTTCGCCCGCGTCGTCCTGCGCGGCGTCCGGACCCGGGGGAGCGCGAAGGGCGGCCGACGGGAGTACTACGGCGCCACCGAGGTGCGCAGTGTGACCGCTGCCCGGGGATCCTTCGACGGCGTCGATCTCGGCCGTCTCGCGGAGGTCCGCCCCCCGTGCACGTTCGGCTTCTCGTCGGTCCCGTCCTCGCCGTCGGTGACCCGTCTCGTCACCACGGTCGACCTGTTCGCCGGCTGACGGCGGGCGCGCGCGAGACTGGTGGCGTGACAGTGGGGCCGGCTCGCGACCTGGTGCCGAGCGGTGTGCTGGCGGCGTTCGGCGTCGCCGGGTCGGCGCGGCTGCTGGAGGGCGGCCAGGGGAGCAGCGTCCGCGTCGACGGCATCGTCCTCAAGCCCGGCGCCGACCCCGTCGAGCAGGCGTGGGTGGCCGAGGTGACGACGCGCGTGGTGCCCGACGGCTTCCGGCTCCCGCAGCCGGTGACGACCGTCGACGGCCGGCTGGTCGTGGCCGGGTGGTCCGCGTGGACCTGGATCCCGGGAGACCCGGTCGACGACGATGAGCAGGCCGCGGAGCCGTGGCTGGCCGTCCTCGAGGCCGGGCGGGCGTTTCATCGCGCGGTCGTCGCCGAGGTCGAGCCGCCGTGGCTGTCGACGCGGGACCACCGCTGGGCGGTCGCGGATCGATCAGCCTGGGCTGCTGCCCTCGAACGGAGCGCCCCCGAGGCGGTGCTCGCGGTGCTCCGGCGGCTCAGGGCGCTGACGGTCGAGGAAGGGCTCCCACCTCAGCTGGTCCACGGCGACCTGTCCGGCAACGTCCTGCTCC
>JAGQUE010000007.1:0-7435 GCA_020438665.1 Nocardioidaceae bacterium
CGCGCTTCCCGCCGACGACCTCGGCGCGCCTGCTCCCGTTGGCACCACCGACGGCGACGACGTCCAGCGGTGGATCGACGTCGAGAGCGTCGGGTTCATAGGTGTCGATCCCATGGATCCAGGCGGCCGCTCGGTCACAGACGACGCTGTGGGCGGGCAACACCATGGCCGCGCAGGCTGCCCGCGAGGTGGGGGAGCCCTCAGCTGCTCGTGGTTGGTAGACACCTCGGAAGACGCGTCGCACAGTGCCTTCGTGGAGCAGCTGCCTCAGTCGACGTACCGTGAGGCCCAGTCTCGGCAGGTCCGCCGTGGTGAACGGCGCTTCGGGAAGATGGCTGTCATCAATCATGTGGGGTCCATCCCCGACCCTCGCTTGGGCCACTCAGCCGAAAACGGAACTGTGGAGAGACTCCTTGGGCCATCGGTCTGTGAGTCGCAGGCGGCCCGGTATCGAGCACGTCGACGGACAGCGTGGGGCACGTCGACGGGCAGCGTGGGGCACGTCGACGGGCAGCGTGGGGCACGTGGGCGGGCAGTTCCGGGCACCTCGGCGGCTAGGGTGGGGCGATGGGGGTCGAGCGGCTGCTGAGGGATGACGATGCGGTCGCGCTGCTGGAGCTGACGCGGGAGATCGCGGCCGAGCAGTTGGCGCCGCGGGCTGCGGAGGCCGAAGAGCTGGGCCGGTTCCCGGCGGAGGCCTATGAGGTGCTCGGCCGCTCGGGCCTGATGGGGCTCCCGTTCGCCGAGGCGTACGGCGGCGGTGACCAGCCCTACGAGACCTACCTCCAGGTCGTCGAAGAGGTCGCGACCGCGTGGCCGAGTGTCGGCGTCGGGCTCAGCGTCCACAGCCTGACGGTGTCGGTCGTCGACCAGCATGGCACCGACGAGCAGCGCACGACCTGGCTGCCGCGCATGGTGGGCGGCGAGTGGCTGGGCGCCTACTGCCTGTCGGAGCCACAGGCGGGCTCCGATGTGAGCGGGATCGCGACCAGGGCGACCAAGCAGCACGACGAGTACGTCCTCCACGGGGCCAAGCAGTGGATCAGCAACGGCTCGTGTGCCGACTACTACATCCTGTTCGCCCGCACCGGCGACGACCCCAAGCGTGGCCTGTCGACGTTCCTGGTCCCCGACGGGACCGACGGCGTGTCCTTCGGCGCGCCCGAGCGCAAGATGGGCCTCCACAGCGACGTGACGACCCCGGTGCTCTTCGAGGGTGCCCGGATCCCCGAGGCCCAGCGCCTGGGCCAGGAGGGGGACGGCATGAAGATCGCGCTGTCGGCCCTCGACGCCGGCCGCCTCGGGATCGCGGCGGTCGCGACCGGCATCGGCCAGGCGGCCCTTGATCATGCCGTCGCCTATGCAGCGGAGAGGAAGCAGTTCGGAAGGCCCATCGGGGACTTCCAGGGACTCCAGTTCCTCCTCGCCGACATGGCCGCCGACGTCGAGCGCGCCCGGGCGACCTATCTCCACGCCGCTCGACTCAAGGACGCGGGCCGACCGTTCTCCCGCCAGGCCAGCATCGCCAAGCTCACCGCCACCGATGCCGCGATGCGCGTGACCACCGAGGCCGTCCAGGTCCTCGGTGGCAACGGCTACACCCAGGACTATCCCGTCGAGCGACTGTTCCGCGACGCCAAGGTCACCCAGATCTTCGAGGGCACCAACCAGATCCAGCGGATGGTGATCGGCCGCAGCCTGTTCAGCTGACGGTGTCCTCGAGCTCCTCGTCACCCACGGGCCCGTCGGCGGTGATCGCCTCCTCGGGGCGGGCGGAGAGGATCGTGTCGATGTAGTCGCGGGCGGCGTCCATGATCTCGACCTCGCGGCCTGCGCGCTCGGAGAGGTACCACCGGTGCACCAGCACCTCGTGGAAGAACTCGGGCGGCTCGAGCTTGCCGCGCGACTCGGGCGGCACCATCGCGGTCACCCGGTCATAGACGTCGACGAGCCAACGGTTGGCCACGAGGGTGCGGTCCTCCCGACCGAGGCCGTGCGCAGCGGTGAACGACGCGAGGTCGTTGAGCAGCCGCCGCGCCTGGTTGTCCTGCACCCACAGCCCGGTCAGCCCTTGGAGCTCGCGCTGGTGGTGGCCGAGCTCGACGACGGTGGGTTGGATCCGGATGCGGTCGCCGTCGAAGTCGGTGACGATGTCGAGTTCGGCGACGTCGAAGCCCAGGTCGTTGAGCCTGTCGATGCGCTGCTCGATGCGCCACATCTCGTCCTCGTCGAACTCTTCCTCGCTGGTCAGCTCGCACCACAGGGCGACGTAGCGCTGCTCGATCATCGCCACGATGTCGTGCCCGCCGAGGTCCTCGTCGAGGCCATACATCGCCTCGAGGTCGAGCAGCTCGCCGAAGATGTTCTCGCAGCCGACGAGCACGTCGTTGGCGCGCATCCGGGCCGACAAGGACGGCCGCAGCTCACCGGTCTCGGCGTCGACGAGATAGGCGGTGAAGAGCCCGGCGTCCCGCCGGAACAACACGTTGGACAGCGACACGTCGCCCCAGTAGAAGCCGGCGAGGTGCAGGCGCACCAGCAGGATGACCATCGCGTCGATGAGCTGGGGGATGTGGTCGGTGGTGACGCCGTGGGAGAAGAGGCTGCGATAGGGCAGCGAGAAGCGCAGGTGCTCGGTGACGAGTACGGCGGGCAGCGGCCGGCCGTCGTCGGCGACCCGGCCGCTGACCACGGCCTGGGGGATCACGGTAGGGAGACCGAGCCGCTGGAGGTCGCGCAGCAGGCGGTATTCGCGCTGTGCCATCGCGACCTCGGTCTCCTTGACGGCATAGACCTGGTCGGCCAGGCGCACGATCCGCACGGTGTGGCGCGAGATGCCGCGCGGCAACGGGACGACGAACTCGTCGCTCCACTCCTCCAGCGGTGTCGACCACGGGAGTCGCAGGATCCTGGCGTTCGGCCGGGTGGCGTTGATCTGGAGCGCCATCGCCTCAGTGTGCCCCAGAACCGCCCACGAGCGCTGCCAGGCGCCGTGCGCGATCGCTGTCGGCGAGGTCGTCCAGGAACAGCGGTGACCCGTCGGGGCCGGAGAGCGGGATGCGCCAGTTGGGGTACTCCTGGTCGGTGCCGGGTTGGTTCTGGGTACGACGATCGCCCACGAGGTCGGCCAGCGTGACGCCGAGCAGCCGCGACGGAGCCCGGGTGAGCAGGGTGTGCAGCGCCTCCACGGTCTCCTGCTCCGACGCCCCGTCGGCGAGCAGCCCGCGCTCGCGGAGCAGGCGCAGGAACGCCTCCTTCTCCTCGTGGAAGACGGCGAGCTCCTCGTCGACCGGGCGCGTCAGCAGCCCCAGCTCCTCGCGCAGCCGCACGTGGTCACCGGCCAGATACCCGGCGGTCGGCGGGAGGTCATGGGTCGTGACCGTCGCGAGACACAGCTCCCGATAGGTCTCCGGCGGCCGCGGCGTTGCGCCGTCGTACTCGAACCAGAGGATCGAGGTCCCGAGGATGCCGCGCTCGGCGAGATAGTCGCGCACGAACGGCTCGACGACCCCAAGGTCCTCGCCGACGACGAACGCTCCGGCGCGCTCGGCCTCGAGCAGCAGGATCGAGACGAGCGCCTCGTGGTCATAGCGGAGATAGGCGCCCTCGAGCGCGGGGTGGCCGGCGGGGATGCACCACAGCCGGAACAGCCCCATCACGTGGTCGATGCGCAGGCCGCCGGCGTGCTTGAGGGCGCTGCGGAGCATCGAGATGTACGGCGCATAGCCGATCTCGGCGAGTCGGTCGGGGCGCCACGGGGGCTGCGACCAGTTCTGGCCCATCTGGTTGAACGCGTCGGGCGGGGCGCCGACCGTGATCCCGTGGGCGAGGGCGTCACCGAGCGTCCAGACATCCGCCCCGACGGGATGGACCCCGACGGCGAGGTCGGTCACCACGCCGATGCGCATGCCCGCGGCGAGGGCGGTCGCCTGGGCCTCGCCGAGCTGCTCGTCGCACAGCCACTGGAGCCACGACCAGAACAAGACGCGGTCACCGAGGTCGTCGAGGACCTCCTCGAGCTCGGCGGAGTCGCGGTCCTGCGCCCAGTCGGGCCAGCCCTCGGGTTGGCCGAGCCGCTCGACGAGGGCGCACCAGGTCGCGAACTCCTCCAGCGGAGCCCCGCCGTCCTCACAGAACGCCTCGAAGGCCGCCTGTCGGCCCGCGGTCCGACCCGCGGCGAAGACCGCGTCGAGGGCGCCGAGCTTGACGGTCCAGGCGGCCTGGCGGTCCAGCAGGTCGTCGTGGTCGTGCAGGTGGGCCTCGGCGGCGTACTTGTCGACGATCGCAGCGGGCGTGGCAGGGAGGCCGGCCACCTCGGGGATGTCTTCGACCCTCAGATAGAGCGGGCTGACGAACCGTCGGGAGGTCGGCAGATAGGGCGAGTTCTGCACGGGCGGGACCGGCTCGGCCGCATGGAGCGGGTTGACCAGGACGAAGTCGGCTCCGAGGCCCGCGGACCAACGCGACAGCGTGCCGAGGTCGTGGAAGTCGCCGAGTCCCCACGAGTCGTGCGACCGCACCGAATAGAGCTGGCTGAGCACGCCCCACGCCCGGCCCGTGAGGGCCGGCGGGAGGCCGAGGCGCTGCGGAGCCACGACCAGGAGCGACGTGGCGCGGCTGTCGCCGGAGGCGGCGCGCACGGTGTGATAGCCGGTCGGCAGGTCGGCCGGCGTCTCGAACAACGCCTCCCCGACGAGCAGTCCGTCGACCTCGCGCGGCGGCACGTTGTGCTCGCACTGGTACGTCGCCCGCACGTCGCCGTCCTCGGTGAGGATCTCCACCTCGAGGGGCGCGCCGTGAGGGACGTGAGCGGTGAACCGGACCGGCGACCCGGCTCGCATGACGACCACCGGCGGCAGCAACCGCCGCCACGGCGCGAGATCGACCTCGGCCAGGGCGGCGCGGACGGCGTCGTCGCTCGTCGTGTTGATGCCGAAAGCGGCGAGCACCGCGGTCACCGTGCCGACCCGGACCGGCACGCGGTTGCCCTGCCAGTCCCAGTAGTCGGTGGAGACCCCGTAGCGGTGAGCCAGCTCCTCGAGCGCAGGCCAGCTGCTGACGTCGTCGGTGTTCACGGGTCCAGTCTCTCTGTCGGCTCCAGCCGGACCGCACCGTGTCCATGACTGGAGAGCTCGTCGTCGGGGTTGTAGAGGGCGCAGCTGCGCAGACTGAGGCAGCCGCAGCCGATGCAGCCGTCGAGCTGGTCGCGCAGCCGCTCCAGGCGGGCGATCTGTTCGTCGAGCCTCGGGCGCCACGACCGGGACAGCCGGGTCCAGTCGGCCTTGGTGGGGGTCCGGCCGTCGGGCAGGGTGGCCAGGGCGGCTCGGATCTCGTCGAGGCTCAGGCCAACGCGCTGGGCGGCCTGGACGAAGGCGACCCGTCGCAGCGTGGTCTGGTCGAAGCGCCGCTGGTTGCCATGGGTACGCACGGCGTGGATCAGCCCGCGTGCCTCGTAGTAGCGCACGGCGGACGTCGCCACGCCCGCGCGGCGGGCGAGCTCTCCGATGGTCAGCAGGGTCACGGGCTGAACCCTGACAAGACCTGAACCAGACTTCAAGTCGGCGAGCCCTGGGGAGGGATGGTTACGATGAGCCCCGCGCCGAAGCCGGCGTACGCCGCGTTAGCTCAGTGGTAGAGCACCCGCCTTGTAAGCGGACGGTCGTCAGTTCAATCCTGACACGCGGCTCGCTGCGCCCCTGGGCCCGGATCGGGCCGGATCGCTGACCACGCGGTCTCGTCCTGCCCAGGATCAGATCAGCTTGATCAGATCAGCTTGGCGGCCTTGCGTCGGGTGTCGTGCCAGGAGGCTTGGAGGCCGGCGATCTGGTCTGCGTGCTCGGTGGCGAACTCGTCAAGGAAGGCCGGCACCCGGGACATCGCCGCCTCATAGGTGTCTGCGCGGCACGCCCAGTCGGCGCTGAGCCACTGGCTCTCCAGGTCGAGGAACTCCTGCCACGTCGAGGATCCGTGTGGGCTCTTGTGGCTCGGCATGTCTGCTGCCGTTGGCGCATAGCGCCGGAGCCTCCAGTAGAAGTTCTCGGCGGTCACTGGCTCATCGCCGACACGTGGGACGTCCTGGGTGTCGATGCACGTCTGGTAGTCGTCGTAGGTGCCGAACTCTGATGTGGCGGCCCGCAGCCCGTCACGCCACGCGGACATCAGCTTCTCCTGCCCCCGGGGGTGGCGGATCGCGTCGATCTCCTTGTCACCGACTGCTGGCGCCTGCTTGCGGCAGGCGTTGCTGGCTTCGGCGCGGCCGGCGTCGGAGTCGCCCGCGTTCATCT
Source organism: Nocardioidaceae bacterium (assembly GCA_020438665.1). The sequence goes on from JAGQUE010000007.1 coordinate 6,285, forward strand.
CTTGCTCGGCGCGCAAGAAGTCGGCACCCGCCAGATAGGGAGCCGAGAAGATCCTCCCCATGGGCTCGTTGGTCCAGATCGACGGCCCGAGCGGGTCGACCGGTGCGGCGTTCTGGATGGCCTCCGTCCAGTCGAGGGGGTACCCCTCGAGGGTCATGCACTCGCCGGCCGCCCCGTTGAGCTCGTGAGCGACGATGATCTCGGCTGCGGCTCGATCACGGTCGGTGCCGTACCAGCTGAAGAAGAGGGCCGCAGCGTCGGATCTGATCTGGGACGACCTGGCTGACACGTGGACGTCTGCAGCGTTGTGGGTGGTCGGCGCCGGCCGTCCGCCGCAGGCCGCGACGGACATGACAAGAGCCAGCCCTGTGGCCACGCTCGTCACGCTCCGGCCCATGCTTCCCCCTTGCCCCGACCCTACGAAGCGATCGAGCGGCCGGACAATCCCTGGTCGCTGATCTTTGCGGAACCCACACATCGTGCGGGCGAGCGCCTCGAACACGTCCGTCCGGCGGAGCCTTGCCGGGGACGCCTCAGCGCACCTGCCGCACCTCGAACTCGCAGGCCGGGGCGGCGATGGCGTCCTGGGCGGCGATGAGCCGCAGCTCGCGTTCGCCGCTCTCGAGGGTGGTCTTGAGGACGGCGAACACCGAGGATGCCGTGCGTGCCAGTGCGTCGGCGGGGGAGCCGGTCGTGTGCAGGTGAGCGGTGAAGAGCGCCGCGGTGATGTCGCCGGAGCCGTTGGCCTTCATCGGCAGCTTGGGCGTCTGCACGAGCCACGCGCCGTCTCCGGTCACGGCCATCATCTCGATGGTGTCGGCGGGGCGGTCGGGCTGGTCGACGGACGTGACGAGCACGGTCGAGGGCCCCATCGCGCGGGCGAGGTCGGCCGAGGTGAGCACGTCGTCGAGGGTGACCGGCTCGGTGCCGGTGATGAAGCCGAGCTCGAACTGGTTGGGCGTGATGATGTCGGCGACCGGGACGACCTTCTCGCGGATCACCGGCGGGATCGCCGGGTCGACGAAGCAGCCGGAGAGCGCGTTGCCCATCACCGGGTCGCAGGTGTACGTCGCCTGCGGGTTGGCCGCCTTGACCCGGGCCACCGACTCGACGATGACCTCGGCGATGGCGGGACTGCCCTGATAGCCGGA
>JAGQUE010000007.1:7492-16252 GCA_020438665.1 Nocardioidaceae bacterium
GACGTCGTCGGCGGCCAGGATCGGCCCCCGCCAGGCGCCATAGCCGGTGTGGTTGGAGAACACGACGGTGAGCACCGGCCACACCTCGTGGCCCAGCCGCTGCAGCGGGAAGACCGCCGCGGAGTTGCCGACGTGGCCATAGGCCACCGAGGACTGGATCGACAGGATGCGCATCCGCACATCCTGTCAGCCGGCAGGCGCGGACGCCGCCCTGGGAGGTCCTGGGCGGCGTCCGGACCGGGTCAGCAGTAGCCGTCGGAGCCAGTGGCTACGAGGTACTTCACGAACATCTGAGCCGCCGGGTCGCAATACATGTCACCGGGCTGGCCATCGGCGGTATCGAAACCCTCGCCACCTTCCATGTAGTCGGCGCCGGCGCCGCCGACGATGGTGTCGTCGCCCTTGTTTCCATAGATGAAATCGTTGTCATCGCCGCCGTTGAGGGCGTCGTTGCCCTCGTTGCCGAGGATGCAGTCCTGGCCGGCCCCCCCAGCGATGATGTCGTTCCCGGCTCCGCCGCTGATCTCGTCGTTGCCGCCGTTGCCGAGGATGATGTCGTTGCCGCCGAAGCCCAGGATGACGTCGTCCCCCGGCGTCCCCACCAGCGTGTCCGGCCCCGGAGTCCCTGGGATCAGGTTCCCGGGGTGGTTGCACGGATCGAAGGTGACCTCAGCCTGCGCTGGTGCGCCGGTCAGGGCCATGAGGGGGAACGCGAAGGCGACGGTGGCGAGGGCGGTGCTGGTGCTGATGAGGTGACGCATGGTCCTAGCTCCTGGTGCGTGGTGAGGAGTCCGAGGGAGCGCCGGGTGGCGCCGCTGGGATGAGGCTGCCGGGGGTGCATCACAACGGCGTCACAACGCGGACCGGCGGGGAACCGATCAGCAGGCGACGTCGCCGAAGAGGACGAGGTACTTCACGCTGGCCAGGACCAGGGGCGTGCATGACATGTCCCCGGGGTTGCCGTCCGCGGTGTCGAAGCCGTCGCCACCCTCCATGTAGTCGTAGCCGCTGCCGCCGAAGATGGTGTCGTCGCCCTGGTTCCCATAGACGTAGTCGTCGCCGGGGCCGCCGTTGAGCGCGTCGTTGTCGGCGTTGCCGAGGATGCAGTCGTTGCCCTCCCCGCCGCCGATGACGTCGATGCCCGGGCCGCCGCTGATGATGTCATCGCCGCCGAGACCGGTGATGATGTCGTTGCCGCCGAGCCCGATGATGATGTCGTTGTCGGGAGTCCCGATCAGGATGTCGTTGCCGGGCGTTCCCGTGATGAGCGTGCCGCCGTGGAGGCAGATCCCATCCTGCCCCGACGTGGCTTGTGCGGCTGGTGCTGCGCCGACGATGGCTGCGGGGACGGCGAACGCGATCGTCGCGAGGGCGGTGCTGGTGGTCAGTCGTCGCATGAGTGCTCCTGGATTCGTGGGTGAGTGGTCGGGGGGCGCGGTCGGCGCTGCGGGACGTACCTTGCCGGCGCGGCGTCAGAACGGCATCACAACTCGATCGGCCGAGCCCAGAGGTTGGTTCCGCCCCGGACTCGGCCGACCGGTGAGAGCCTGCCCATCCCAGGCTCAGCAGTTGACCGGGGTTTCGACGGTGTTGTCGCAGAAGTTGGCGCCGGCGCCGCCGCGGGCCCGGTCGAAGCCGGCATCCCCGCGGATGCGGTCGTCGCCGCCCTCGCCCCAGAAGCGGTCGCGGCCGTCGCCGCCGACCATGCGGTCGTCGCCCGGGCCTCCCCAGACGCGGTCGTTGTCGTCGCCACCGCTGATCTTGTCAGCGCAGGCACCGCCGTGGAGCTTGTCGTTCCCGGCGCCGCCGACGATCTTGTCGTTGCCGCCGCGTCCATAGATGACGTCATCGCCGCCCAGCCCACGGATCACGTCGTCACCCGGGGTGCCGACGAGGATGTCGTTGGCCGGGGTGCCGACGATGACGGCGCCGGGCGAGCCGCAGCCGGACGCCGGTGCCGGGCCGGCCTGGGCCGAGGGGATGGCGGCGCTGAGAAACCCGGCGCCCACGATGGCGGCCAGGGTGATCGGAATCTTCATGGTTTGTCTCCTTCAGGTGGTCGGTCGACCGGATGTCGACCGACGGACCCTCAGCAGACACGTGGCAGGTCAGCAGGGGATCAGGTGCTCGTCACAACGGCCCCGGTCACACGACCCTCGGCGAGCGGTCAGCCGGAGGAGCGGGCAGGCTCGAGGTGCGCGGGGTCGGGCGGCTCGGCGCCGACCTCGGCCATGGCGCGCTGCCACCGCTCGAACGCGCGGCGGGCCTCGCCGTGCCGCCGGGCGCGGACCAGGATCGCCACCAGCATCCGGTGGGCCGGCTCGTCGTAGGGGTCGGCGGCGAGCAGCCGGACCAGCCGGGTCACGGCGCCGTCGATGTCGCCGGCCCGACCCGCGAGGCGGGCGGCCAGCCGCAGGCTCTGCACCCAGGTGGCGCGCACGTGGTCGCGGCTGTCGGCCGCCCACGCCTCATAGGGGTCCTCCTCGAACGCGTCGCCGTGGAAGGCGGTCAGCAGGTCGGCCAGCAGCTGACGGGCCGCCTCCTCCGCGCCCTCGTCGGCGAGCCGGGCGGCCTCGGCGGCGTCGGCCAGGAAGTCGGTCAGGTCCAGCGACGCCGTCCCGAGCACCAGCCGGATGCCCTGGGCGTCGGCGGCCACGAAGTGTTCGGTCGAGTGTCGCTTGTCGGGGTCGAGGGCGCCGCGCAGCGTGGAGAGCAGCACCGACAGCCGGTGGCCGGTCTTGGCGGGGTCGTCGTCGGGCCAGAGGATCTCGCAGACCTCCTCGCGCCCGATCGGGCGGCCTTCGCGCGCGACGAGCAGCTTGAGCAGCGTGCGTGCCTGCCGCGAGCGCCACGCCGACCCAGGGATGGGTACGCCGTCGCGGTGCACCGCGAAGCCACCGATGACCCTGATCTCGAGGGCGCCGGTGTGGGCGGCCGCCTGGGGGTGGAGCGATCGGTCCACGACCCCCACCCGGCGCAGCCGGCGTGCCGCCGCTCGAGCGGACGCACCCTGGGGCCCCACCTGACCTGGCAGCCGGGCGAGGGCGAGCTGGGCGCGGTCCGCGGCGAGGGCGGCGCCCGAGCGCTGATAGACGGCGAGGGCCTCGAGCAGGAGGGCCCCCGACTCGCGGGGATCCGTGGTGGCCTCCGCAGCGAGCTCGAGCACCGGCCCGAGGGACCGGCGGTTCTGGACGGCGCGAGCGACGTCGGCAGCCTCCTCGGCGACGCCCGCGGCAGCGGCGAGGTCGCCACGGGCCAACAACACCCAGCCGAGGGCGGTCAGGGCCTCGGACTGGGTCTCGTCGGGGGCCGTGGCCACGGCCTGCTCCGCGAGGGCCTGGGCGTCCTTGAGGTCGGCATCCCCACGCGGGGCGGTCGCCATGATCGTGGCGAGCCGGGTGAGGGCCGGCATGAGGATCTGCCGCTCCCCGGTCTCCCGGGCGAGCTCGGCGGCCTCCTCGAAAGCGGCCCGGGCGTCGCCGAGCCGGCCGGCCTGGAAGTCGACCTCCGCCAGCCCCCACAGCGCCGCCGGCGTGCGGTCCAGACCCTTGGCCCGCGCGGCGTCGAGGCAGCGCAGGAACCGCACCCGGGCCGCCTGCAGGTCGCCGAGCCCGATCAGCGCCTCGCCGCCGTTGTGCAACGCCGAGACATAGGTCCCGGCCGGCCCGGTGCGGTCCACCAACGCGAGAGCCTGGTCGGCCGAGTCGAGGGCGGCGGCGAACTCGCCGGCCACGAGCTGTGCGTCGGACAGGTTGGTCAGGCTGCGCTGGAGCAGGAAGACGTCGCCGCTGCGCTGCGCGGTGGCCAGCGCCGAGGACAGCGCGTTCATGCGGCGTGCACCGGTGAGCAGCATCGACTGGGCGATCAGCGCGGTCGCGCGCGCCTGGTCGTCGCCGCGGCCGGCCGTCGACAGCGCCTCCGCGACGACCCGCGCCGCGGCGTCGTCGTCACCGAGCTGCCACTCGCACAGCGCCAGTGTCGCCAGCCTCATCGCCCGGTCGGAGGCCGGCTCGTCGGCGGCCAGGGCAATCCGGCCGCCGGTGCAGAGGTCACGCGCCGCCCGGAAGTCGGCGGCGCCGTAGTGGATCGACGCGAGCCGCCAGGCCAGGTCGGGAGGCGCGTGGTGGCCCCAGGCCTCGCAGTCGGTCACCACCGCCTCGAGCACCTGCCCGGCGAGCGTGGGCTGACCGACGAGTCGCGCGGCATGTCCCTGCAGGATGCGCGCGCGCAGGTCGACGTACGGCGCCGGCAGCGTGTCGACCGTCGTGAGCAGCTCGCGGGCCCAGCCCGAGGCGATCACCTGGTCGCCGTGGTCGGTGATGATCCGCTGGCAGGTGAGGACGTCGCGGGCGTCGCGCGCCGCCCGCAGGGCCGGCCCAGGGTGGCCGAGCTCGAGATAGCGCTTCGCCGCCGACGACCACCAGGCCGGACCGTCCTCGGGCGGGGTCGTCCGCCGGCTCAGGCAGGCACCGACGACCGGGGCGACGCGAGCCCCGTCCTGGGCCACGGCGAGCACCCCGATCTCGACCAGGTCGTCCCAAGCGGTCTCGAGTGCGGGCTCGACCGCGGCGACGAGCTCCCGGGGCACGGGTTCGAGGTCGCCGAGCAGGAGCAACAGCCGACGGCTCGTCGGTGACAGCGACGGCAGCAGTCGGCTCTCGACCCAGCGGCTCACCCGCCCTCGGGGTCGGCTCAGCACGTCGAGGGGATCGGCGGACGGCTCCCACGGCGCGCGGCCCTCCTCGAGAACGAGCGTGACGAGGGCCGGCCAGCCCTCGGTGAGCCGCGCGACGGCGTCAACGACGCGGGCGATGGTGCCCTCGTCCGCGCGATCGGGGGCCGCCAGGTCGGCGGAGGGGTCGCTCAGGGCCGACCGGGTGGCGGCCTGGATCTGCTCGGCCCCCCAGCGAAGCTCGTCGGGCCCGTCGACCTCCACGAAGGGACCGGAGCCGTCGCTCCGGGCCGGCAGTCCGATGGGCTCGCGAGAGGTCATCGCGACGGCCGTGACGGCCGTGTTGCCGGCGACCTGCGCGGTCAGCCGGGCCCTCTCCTCGTCGCCGAGGGCATGGACGCCCAGGACGACGACCTCGCCGGCCAGTCCGGCAGTGGCCGCCGGGTCCGTCAGCAGGTCGGTCGCCAGGACGACGCGGGCCTCCGGCGACAGGTCGAGGGCGTGCCTGGTCTTGCCGAAGCCGGTGGCGGCGGTGATCAGGCGCCAAGGGACCGTGGCATGCGACCCCGAGAGCATGCCCTGTTGCGTGGGGGGCATGGCATTGAGGAGAGCACAGTCGGCACCGGAATACGAGGGGCTGTCCGTTGGTGGCCGGACCCCTCCCGTCGGGCGGTCAGGGCAGCGGGTCCGCGGACCCGAGCCGCCAGAGCGCGACGCCGTGGACGCCGAGCTCGCGGGCCAGGGCCAACCGCCTGACATAGGACCGGGCGTCCGACCACCAGATCTCGGTGCCGTCGCCCAGCAGCACGCTCCACTCGGCGTCGCGCCGGTGCCAGACGGGCTCGGCGCCGTCGGCGGCGGCCACGGCTCGTGCGCGACGCGGACTGATGGAGTGACCGGTGCCGGCCGTCGGCCAGGTGTAGCCGTAGCCGGCGATCCCCAGATCGACCATCGACGCCGGCACCCGCTCGGCGAGCACGGCGACCGAGCGGCGCTGCCACGGGAGCGCACCGATCGGGCCGGGGCCCGACCAGCCGGGGCCATGTTGGTCATAGGTCATCAGCACGATGCGGTCGGCGACGCCGGCGAGCTCGCTCAGGGAGAACCCGGACCGGCGGTAGGACCGCAGCGACGTCCGGGCACCCATGTCCATCGACAGCTCCACGCTGCGGGGGAGGTGGTGCCGCAAGGCGCGCAGGAAGGCGACGAGGCCGTCCCGGTCGCGGGCGTGCATCGCCTCGAAGTCGATGTTGATGCTGTCCCAGCCACCCTGCCGCGCCACCCGCGCGAGGCGGCGCACGGCGGCGCGCCGGTGCGCGGGTGAGGAGAGCAGCGAGGTGATCAGGTCGGAGTCGAAGTCACCGCTGCGCGCCGTCCAGTTGCTGACGATGAGCTCGGCGCGGAGTCCATGGCGATGCGTGATGCGTAGGACGCGGCGTACGTCGTGGTCGGGCAGCGTGACGGTCGACCCGTCGGCCTTGAGACCGACGCCCGCCACGGAGACCATGTCGAGCGCATGGGCGTCGCGGTCGACGACGTGGGCCGAGAGCGACTCCACGGCAAAGCCCGTGACCACGAGTGACCGCGCCGCTCGGGGGTGGGGCTCAGGGAGGAGGTCCGCAGCAACAGGGAGTGCTGCACCGGTGAGCAGGAGGGCGGCCGCGGCCGCGAGCGGAACGAGGTTCCGGGTCACGCGCATGTGGCCATCCTGCCCTGGCTGCTGGTTCGCAGGAACCACCAGGACCCCCTCGGCCGCCCCGCCGGACGAACCAACGAGGCGGCCCGCCATCCGACGCCGGTGGGTGGATGGCGCCCGAGAATCCGAAGTCTGATGCCGGGGGACAACGAACAGAATTCGGATATCCGAAGGCTAGACTGATACGCGAAGATTGTGCAACACGGGGTTACGTGGGTTCGGTCACCTTCTAGGCTGGCGACATGGAGAGCGAGTTCACCGGTGAGGTCGCGCGGGTCGTCCGCGGGCTCCTGGCCGAGAACAACATCTCCGGCGCGCGTCTCGCGGAGGCGCTCAACCGTGCCCCGAGCTATGTCTCGGAGCGCCAGACCGGGCAGCGCGCCTGGACGATGACCGACCTCGACGTCATCGCCGATCTGCTCCGCGTCGAGCCGATGATCCTGCTCGACGAGGTCAGCCGCCGCGCCCGCGTGGCTCGGGACGCACGCGACGCGGCCCTACTGGCCAAGCCACGACGCCGCGCGGAACCGCCGCCGCCCGCCGCCACCGCCCCGCGCCGCAAGCGCCGCACCGCCTAGGAACCACCATGTCGCTCGTGTTCCAGATCGTCGTGACGACGGTCGTGACCTGCCTGGCCGTGGTGCTCCTGCTCGTCGCCGTGATCGGCGACCACAACCACGCCGCGTGGTTCGCCTTCGCGTTCGGCATCGTGGCCCACGCGTCGTTCCGCGACGTCCGCATGCGCTGGCGTGAGGCCCACCAGTTCACGGGCTATGGCGACGGCGAGGACAACGTCCGCGCCATCCGCTGAGGCGTTCCCGCCCGAGCCGGTCTGGTCGGTGGCCGCGCCACCGACCGACGGAGGGCCTGCTGGCCGGTGCGCTGCTCAGGCGACCTGGAAGGAGCGCTTGGCCAGACCCAGCCAATAGCCGTCGATCACCTGGGTGGGGGCCGCGCTGGCATCGCTCGCCGCCCCCAGGGTGAGGAACAGGGGGGTGAAGTGCTCCACGGTCGGGTGGGCATAGGGCATGCCGGGCGCCTTGGTGCGGAAGGCCGCCAGTGTGTCGATGTCGCCGCGCTGCAGCGCTTCGTCGGCCCACGCGTCGAAGTCGGCCGACCAGCCCGGGACTGCGGCGTTGATGCGCCAGTCGGTGAGGAAAGGAAGCCCGTGGGTCATGAACCCGGACCCCATGATCAGCACGCCCTCCTCGCGGAGCGGGCGCAACCGCTCTCCGATGGCCATCAGTCGCGCCGGATCGTCGGTCGGCAGCGACATCTGGACGACCGGGACGTCGGCGGCGGGATACATGATCTTCAACGGCACCCAGGCCCCATGGTCGAGCCCGCGCGTCGTGGACTGGTGGACCGGCTCGGTGTCGGGCATGAGGGCGGCGACCCGCGCGGCCAGCGCGCTGGCGTCGGGGGTGTCATAACGCATCTGGTAGTACTTCGTCGCGAAGCCACCGAAGTCATAGACCAGCCCGACGCCCTGGGCCGACAGCATGATCGGCGCCGACTCCCAGTGTGCGCTCACGACCAGGATGGCCGCGGGTCGCGGCAGGTCGTTCGCCCAGGCCGCGAGCTGCCCCGACCACACCGCGTCGTCGAGCAGCGGGGGTGCGCCGTGGCCGATATAGAGGGCGGGCGTCAGGGCGTTCATGCCGACCATATTACTTTAAGTTTCAAGTTAATGCCTCGCGGTCAGGAAGCGACCAGTCGACCGGCTGGCCACCCTGGTCGGTGAGGAGGCGGTTGACCCGTGAGAACGGCCGGGAGCCGAAGAAGCCTCGCGACGCCGACAGCGGGGACGGGTGAGCCGACTCCACCCAGGGGATCGGGCCGAGCATCGGCTTGAGCGACATGGCGTCGCGGCCCCACAGGATCGCGGCCATCGGACCGCCGCGGCGAGCGAGCGCCTCGATCGCGCACTCGGTGACCTCCTCCCAGCCGCGGCCCCGGTGGGACGCCGACTCGCCCGGCCGCACCGTCAGCACCCTGTTGAGCAGCATCACGCCGCGGTCGGACCACGCGGTCAGGTCGCCGTGGGTCGGCGGCTCGATGCCGAGGTCGGTGCGCAGCTCCTGATAGATGTTGCGCAGTGATCCCGGCAGGGGGCGTACGTCGGGGGCGACCGCGAAGCTCAGCCCGATCGGGTGGCCGGGGGTCGGGTAGGGGTCCTGCCCCACGATGAGGACGCGGACGTCGGCGAGCGGCCGCTGGAAGGCGCGCAGGATGCGGTCACCAGCGGGCAGGTAGGGACGGCCGTCGGCGAGCTCGTCGCGCAGGAACCGGCCCATCGCGCTGATCCGCTCGTCGACGGGCGCGAGCGCCTCGGCCCAGTCGGGCGCGACCAGGCCGCGCTCGACCAGCCCGGCGAGAGCGGTCACGCCAC
>JAGQUE010000477.1:0-1256 GCA_020438665.1 Nocardioidaceae bacterium
ACGAACAGCGACACGATGATGCCGTAGACGAAGCCGGGGACGGTGTCCGCGCCGAAGGCGTTGACGAGGATGGCGACCCACGGCGCCGCGCCGGCGACGCACCCGAACCAGAACGGCAGCATCGTGGTCCGCGTGCGACCGGGGGGGTTCATCAGCTCCTGGACCCATCCGAACAGGATCATCGCGACATTGGCTCCGATGATGCCGACGACGGCAGCGATGCCGGTGATGCCGTTGTAGAAGGCGATCAGGAGCACCATGATCGTCGAGCTGACCGAGTACTCCATCCAGCGGAACCGGTTCAGTCCCGCACGCAGGTCCGCCTCGTAGCGCCCCCGCAGGATCGTGGCGGTGAGGAGGTGGTCCAGCGCGGCGAGGGCGAGGAAGACCGCGATCGCCAGGCCGACCCGGACGTCGAACAGGGGCTCGGGGGCAACCGCCGGCGTGCCGGGCGGGCCGGTGGGGAACTGGGAGGTCACGGTGATCGCGAGGTCGCTCGCCAGCACCAGCACGGCGACGACCTGCAGCCCGTGCAGCAGGCTGAGGCCGACGTTCCACCGGCGCAGTCCGGACAAGGTTCTTTCGTTGATGCCGCTGGCGTCCATGTCAGTCCTTCGTCCGGGGAGGCTGGTTGGTTGCCGCCCCTTCCGGCGAGACAGCAGGCACCCGACGGGCCGGGTCGGCCAGTCTGACAGGGGAGCCAAGCCGGTCGCCGGCTGCGGCGAGCCGCCGGGGATCCCCGGCGTGGGCTGAGCCGCCTCGACGCGTGTGCCGAGCCACGGCACGGCGTGGGTCCGCCCGACTGTCGGCGAGGGCTCATAGGTTCAGGGCATGCGCATCCTCCACACCTCCGACTGGCACCTGGGTCGGTCCTTCCACCGTGAGGGGATGCTCGAGCACCAGGCGGCCTACGTCGACCACCTGCTCGAGGTCGTCGCGGCGGAGGGGGTCGACCTGGTCGTCGTCGCCGGAGACGTCTACGACCGGGCGCTTCCCCAGGTCGATGCCGTGCGCCTCGCCGACGAGACGTTCGCCCGGCTCGCGTCCTCACGCGCCCAGGTGGTCGTCTCCTCCGGCAACCACGACTCCGCGCAGCGGCTGGGTTTCGGGTCCCGGTTGATCGATGCGGCCGGGGTGTTCATCCGCACCGACGCCGACGCGGTCGGCAGACCGGTCCTGGTCGAGGACGACCACGGCCCGGTCGCGGTCTATGCGCTCCCCTATCTCGACCCCGACGCCGTGCGCGAGCCGTGGGG
>JAGQUE010000477.1:1322-6655 GCA_020438665.1 Nocardioidaceae bacterium
AGTGCCACGCGCTCCGTGGTCATGGCTCATGCCTTCGTGGCGGGGGCCGCCCCCAGCGACTCCGAGCGCGACATCAGCGTCGGCGGGGTGTCCAGGGTGCCGACCCACACGTTCGACGGCATCGACTACACCGCGCTCGGCCACCTCCACGGCAGCCAGACGCTCACCGAGACCGTCCGCTATAGCGGCTCCCCCCTCGCCTACTCCTTCTCCGAGGCCGACCATGTGAAGGGATCGTGGCTGGTCGACCTCGACGACGGCGGCTTCCACGGTGCGCAGTTCGTCCCCGCACCGGTTCCGCGACCGCTCCGACGCCTCCGAGGCGAGCTCGAGGCGCTCCTCGCCGACCCGTCGCTCGCCGGGGCAGAGGAGGCCTGGGTCCAGGTCACCCTCACCGACGACCTGCGGCCGGCCCAACCCATGGAGCGTCTCCGCGCGCGCTTCCCCCACACCCTCGTCCTCGCGTTCGAGCCGGCCAACCCGCTGCCCGACTCGGCGCCCACCGCGCGCCCTCACGGCCGGTCCGACCACCAGATCACCCTCGACTTCGTCGCCGAGCTGCGCGGCGTCCCCGCGAGCGATGGCGAGAGCGCGCTGCTCCTGGCCGCGTGTGACGGCTGCGTCGAGGACACCGACGTCGACGTGCTCCTCACGGGGTCCTGATGCGGCTGCACCACCTCGAGATCACGGCGTTCGGGCCCTTCGCCGACACCGTCACCGTCGACTTCGACGCCCTGTCGGAGGCGGGACTCTTCCTGCTCACCGGGGCCACCGGCGCCGGCAAGACCAGCGTCCTCGACGCCGTCTGCTTCGCGCTCTACGGCGACGTGCCCGGCGACCGTGCGTCCGCCAAGCGGCTGCGGTCCGACCAGGCCGCCCCCGAGGTGGCGCCTCGGGTGACGCTCGAGGCCACCCTCGCCGGCCGCCGCTTCCGGATCACCCGGTCCCCGGCGTGGCAGCGACCCAAGAAGCGGGGCACGGGCACCACCTCCCAACAGGCCGCGGTCACGCTGGTCGAGCACATCGATGGCGCATGGCGCCCGCTGACCTCTCGCCTGGACGAGGCCGGTCACCTGGTGTCGGGACTCGTCGGAATGACCATGACCCAGTTCACCCAGGTGGCGATGCTGCCGCAGGGGCGCTTCCAGGCGTTCCTGCGCGCCCGCTCCGACGAGCGTCACCAGCTCCTCCAACAGCTCTTCCGGACCGCTCGTTTCGAGCGCATCGAGCGCTGGCTGCGCGACCACCGCCTCGCGCTCGCCGCCGTCGGCCTGGGCCACCAGCGCCAGGTCGCCGAAATCGTCAGCCGCCTCTGCGAGGCCACGGCGGCCGAGGCTCCGGAGCACTGGGACCTCCACGACCTCACGTCGGTGGCCGACAGCGGTGAGCTGTCCGCGTGGGCCGATGGGGTCGTGCGTCGCACCATCGGGGCCGACAGCCAGGCCCAGCTGCGGCTGGCCGGCGCCCAGACCGCTGCCACCCGGACGGCCGCCGCGGTTGAGGCCGCTCGCGAGCTGATCCGTCTCCAGGCCGACCACGCCCGGGCCGGCGCCGAGCTCGCAGCCCTCGAGTGCCACGCCGAAGAGATCACGGTGCTCCGGCGCCGCCTCGACGCCGGCCGTCGAGCCGCGACCGTCCTTCCGGTCGCCGGCGTGCTCAGCGAGTCCGAGACCTCGCTGGGCCGCGCCGAGCACGAGCTCGCTGCGGCGATGACCCACCTCCCCATGGGTGCCTCGGCGCAGCAGGCCGATCTCGTGGTCGAGCAGGAGCGCCTCACCCGCCGCGCTGCCGAGATCTCAGCCCTGCGACCCCGTGCCGAGCGGCTCATCGCGCTGTCTCAGGAGCAGCAGCGCGACGAGCAGACGATCGTCGAGGCCACCACGTCGCTCGACGAGGTCACCGCCGAGCTCGAGGTCCTCCCCGACCAGCTCACCCAGCTTCGCCAGCGCCACGAAGCGGCCCACCAGGCAGCCACCGCTGTCAGGGCGGCTCGGATGACGGTCGAGTCCCTCGTCGTTCGCCTCGACGCCGCCCGTGAGGTCGCGCGACTGCAGCCACTCCTGGTGGAGGCCCGCGACCACCAGCTCGCCGCGATCGACCTGGTCCACGCCCGCAAGGAGACCTGGCTCGCCGTCCGCGAGCAGCGGCTCACCGGCATCGCTGCCGAGCTCGCCCGTGACCTCGCCGTGGGTGCCGACTGCCCCGTCTGTGGCTCCACCGACCACCCTCATCCCGCCGAGACCCGCCATGGTGCACCCGACGCCGACGCCGAGAAGGCCGCGCGTGTCGGCGTCGATGACGCCGAGGCCGCCCTCGTCGCCCACGACGCCCGGGTCCGCGACCTGACCACCATGCTCGCCGTCACCGAGGAGCGCTGCGCAGGCGTCGGCGTCGGCGAGCTCACCCTCGAGCTCGCCGACCAGCGTGACGCGCTGGCCACGCTCGAGGTCGAGGCTGCGCTGCTGTCCCACCTCGACCGCGCGGTGACCGACACGGAGGCCCGTCTCGACGAGCTGCGCGGCCGCCGAGAGCGGGCTCAGGCCGCCCGCGCGGCCGCCGAGTCCGCCCACGCGGCCCGCGCGGGCGAGGTCGCCGCGATCCACACTGAGCTCAGCGAGGTCCTGGGCGACGGTCGCGTCGACCTCGACACTGCGTTGGCCGAGGTGGCCGACGAGGCCGCCCGCGTCACCCGCGCCACGGTGGCCGTCGCGGACCACGACCGTGCGACCGCAGCGGTGCGCTCGGCCGCACGCTCCGTCACCGCTGCGGCCCGCAAGGCGGGCTTCGACGACGTCCATGACGCCCTGGCCCACGCGCTCCAGCCCGACATGGCCGACCGGCTCGAGCGCGAGGTCGCCGATCACGACACCGGGGTCGCTCGCGCGACAGCGCTGGTCGAGGATCCCGAGCTGCGACGCGCCGCGGCGCTGCCCTCCCCGGACCTCCCTGCGCTGACCTATGCGGCTCAGCAGGCCGCATCCGGCCTGTCGGAGGCCTCAACGGCCGCCGAGGTCACCCGCCGTCGTGCTGCCCGTGTCGGCGACCTCACCTGCCAGCTCACCGAGGCCCTGAGCGCCTGGGCGCCGATGCGCAGCGACCTGGCGCTCGCGACCAGCATGGCCAGCTTCGCCGAGGGCAAGTCCCCCGACAACCGGTTGCAGATGCGCCTCTCCGGCTATGTCCTCACCCACCGGCTCTCCCAGGTCGTCGCCGCCGCCAACGCCAGACTGGCCACGATGAGCGATCGGCGTTACACCCTCGAGCACACCGGTCGCAAGGGCGCCGGCGAGACCCGGGGCGGCCTCTCGCTCGTGGTTCGCGACGACTGGTCCGGTGAGGCCCGCGACCCCGCCACGCTGTCGGGAGGTGAGACCTTCGTGGTGTCACTGGCGCTGGCGCTCGGGCTGGCTGACGTGATCACTCACGAGGTCGGCGGCGCCGACCTCGACACCCTCTTCGTCGACGAAGGCTTCGGCTCCCTCGATGCCGACACCCTCGACGACGTCATGGACACCCTCGACTCGCTCCGCGATGGCGGCCGGGTGGTCGGCGTGGTCAGCCACGTGGCTGAGATGCGCGACCGCATCCCCACGCGACTGGCCGTCATCAAGCGTCGTCGCGGCTCCGTGGTGGAGCTGCAGCGTCCCTAGCCGGCACCGGCGGCGCAGGCGCGACCACGATCGCGCCCGCGGGACGTCCACAGCGCCGGCCCTGCCACCCCTTCTCGACACGACCGGTCCGGGCGACGGACCAGGGTCAGCGGCCGTAGGGCCGCTTCGTATAGACGAAGGTTGCGCACACCAAGTGATCCACGGCGCCCGACTCGTCGCGCACCACATGGAGCTCCTCGCCGGCGTGATAGCCGGACGTGCCGATGATGCGGCCCCGCCGTGCGGCGAACCTGTGCTTCTCTACCTCACGACGGGTCACCACGAGCTCGTCGCCGTTCATGGCGAACGTGAAGGGGGTGTTGCCCCAGTGCCAGACGCCCGGGACACCGACCAGGTCCTCGGGCACGGCGGTGGTGGGCGTCCAGGGTCGCGGGATGGTCGGCTCCTGGCGCTCGAGGAGGTCCATCAGCTCGATCGCGAGGTCGTCGGGCGCCAGCCCGGTCGTGGCGTTGGCGACCAGGACCGCGCCCATCCGACGCCCCCGGTCGACGAGGCACCCGGCGAGGAACCCCGGCATCGAGCCGGTGTGACCGACCACCAGCCCCGAGCCGGCGGCATAGAGCATGAAGCCGAGCCCGTGGGCATAGGCGAGGTCGAACTCACGGTCACCTGCTTGCGGGTGGGATGCGAGCAGCAGGTCGTCGAGCGCCAGCACGTCGGGGTGGCCGGTGATCAGGAAGGTGGCATAGGTCGCCAGGTCGGTGACCGTCGACCACAGCTGCCCGGCCGGGGCCATGGCCCGCGTATCAGTGGCAGGCTCATCGGCGAGGGTCCCGTCATAGGGGTGGACGCTGTGTCCCTGCGCCGCAGGAGGCTCGGGCAGATAGCTGGTCCGCGTCATGCCGAGCGGCACGGTGATCCGTTGCTGGACCGCCTCCCACCACGGCAGTCCGATGCGCTGCGCGGCGAGCTCACCGAGCAGCGCATAGGCGAGGTTGGAGTAGTGGAACTGTTGCCGGTCCGGGAAGACCGCCGCCACCTCCCGATGGGCCGCCACGAGGGCCTGCCAGGAGACCCCCTCCGAGCGCTCCCACCACTCCCCGACCGACTCCGAGGTCAGTCCCGACGAGTGCGCGAGCAGCGACCGCGCCGAGCGATCGGCATAGGGCACGTCACCCAGGACGTCACCGATCGGGGCGTCGAGCGAGAGCGTGCCCCGCCTCACCTCCTGGAGGACCAGGACGGCCGTGAGCGTCTTGGTGATCGAGCCGATCCGGAACTGGGTGTCCAGCGGCCATCCGTCGGGCTTGCCGGCCGCGGCGCTCCAGACCAGCTCGCCGTCGCGCACGAGTCCGGCCACCACGGAGGGCAGCCGGCCCTCGATCTGAGCCCGGCCCAGCCGCGCGCGCAGGCGCCGGTCGGTGGTGCTGCTGACCGCGCTCACTCCGCGAACGCCTCCGGTGAGGGGCAGGTGCACACGAGGTTGCGGTCGCCATAGGCCTGGTCGATGCGGGCGACCGGAGGCCAGTACTTGTCGGGGTCGATCCCGGCCGGGAACGCACCTTCCGTGCGGGAGTAGGCGCGGTCCCAGTCACCGACGAGCACGCGCGTGGTGTGCGGGGCGTGGTGCAACGGTGAGTCCGCCACGCTCCACTCGCCAGCGGCGACCCGGTCGATCTCGCCGCGGATGGCGATCATGGCGTCGCAGAAGCGGTCGAGCTC
>JAGQUE010000478.1 GCA_020438665.1 Nocardioidaceae bacterium
TCGAGGATCTTGTTCTGGGTCATCGGCATCGAGACGCCTCCGCGCGACCATCGGGCGTCTTCGCGGTAGGCCTGCCAGTCGGGGCCGATCTCGTCGACCTTCCACTGGGGAACGGGGCCGTTGTGGGCCGGGGTCGAGAAGTTGGGGGTGCGCTGGAAGACCGTGACCTGGGCAGCCTGTTCGGCGATGAGCGGGATCGACTGGATACCCGATGACCCGGTGCCGATGACGGCGACCCTCTTGCCGCTGAAGTCGACCTCTTCGTGGGGCCACTTGCCGGTCACGTAAACGTCGCCGGTGAACCGCTCGGCGCCGTCGATCTCTGGCTCCTTGGGCACCGACAGGCAGCCGGTGGCCATTACATAGTGCCGACATGTCAGCGGGCCATCGCTGGTGTTGATGGTCCATGTGTCGGCGGCATCGTCCCATCGCGCAGACTCGACGGGAGTGTTGAACCGGATGTCGCGCTTCAGATCGAAGCGGTCTGCGACGAACTCGAGATAGCGCAATATCTCCGGCTGCGTCGCATACTTCTCGCTCCATTCCCATTCGTCCTGGAGCGCTGGATCGAAGCTGTACTGGTAGTCCAGGCTCTGCACATCGCAGCGCGCGCCCGGGTAGCGGTTCCAGTACCACGTGCCGCCCACGTCATCGCCCGTCTCGAGGACCAGTGCGTTGAACCCGGCGGTCCGCAGGGCGTGCAGCAGGTACAGCCCGGCCATGCCGGCGCCCACCGCGATGACGTCGAACTCCGAGCGCAGGTCGGGGGCTGCAGCCATCGTTCGGCTCCTTCGGTCACGGGCCTCCCACCCCGGGAGGTCACTGCCGTGATTCTCGCGCGCCGGCCGTCGCTATGACGGATGCCACACCGGTGCGCCGGCGGGGTCCTGAGCGCGCGCCGTTCGCCCACCGCGGCGGCCTGAAGGGTCCCAACGTGCACGCGCGTGGCGCGCCACGCGGAGCGACCGGGGCCCTGACCAGGTCGAAGGTCGCGCCGTACCGGTGGGTATGGCAGTCCGGTGAGCCGTTCAGGGCCGGCCACGGACTTCCGCAACATACTGAACGGTGTGCCCGGGGTGGAGCACCGCATGGAGCTGATGTACCAGGGCGTCGTGAACCGGGCCGGCCTCTCGCTCAACCGGTGGGTTGAGATCTGCAGCACCAACCCCGCCCGCATGTTCGGCCTGCACCCCCGCAAGGGCACGATCGCCCCCGGGGCCGATGCCGACCTGGTCATCTTCGACCCGCAGCGCCGGCACACCATCAGCGCCGCCACCCACCACATGAACGTCGACTACTCCGTCTACGAAGGTATGGAGCTGACCGGCAAGGTCGCCAAGGTCCTGCTGCGGGGCAAGCTCATCATCGACGGCGAACTGCACCTGGGCCGGCCGGGCGACGGTTCGTTCCTGCGCCGGGGGACCTGCAGCATGCTGCGCTGAGCCGGCCTCGCCATGACGACGACGAACGGGCGCCGTCCCCGGACAAGGGGAGCGGCGCCCGTCGCCGTGGGTCCGCTGATCGGGCTGGAAGTTGGAGGCCCCTGTGCCCGGGCGGGTGGCTGTGTCGGGATGGGTGACCCCTGCAGCGGCCAGCGAAGCCGGCGAGCGAGCTTGCACGCTGCAGGGGTCGCCTCCCCCGATGACTAGTACATCGGCGTCAGGCCGGAGGTCCTGAAGTTGCGTTGTGGTGACGCATGGTTCGGCATCCGAACCCGGCTGGTCAGCGGCTTTCGGGGCTGACCCGCCAGATGCGCCCACCGACGTCGTCGGACAGGTAGAGCGCCCCGTCGGGCCCCTCGGCCACGTCCACGGCGCGGTGCTCCGCCTCGGCGGGCAGGTCGGTGCTGTCGCCGGCGAAACCGTCGGCGAACACCTCCCACTCGCCGGTGGCCATGCCGTCCTCGAACGGGACGAAGGCCACGACGTAGCCCGGGCCCTCGGGCTGGTTGGCGGGGTCGAAGCGGGAGCCGTGGAAGGCGATGAACGCACCGTCTCGGTAGCGCTCGCCGAGGGCGTCGACGGTGGGGAACGTCATGCCCAGCGGGGCCCAGTGGGCCGGGAAGGTGACCGCCGGTTCCGGCACGTCGTCGCACCGGCCGGCCTCGCGGCCGTCGCCGCCGTACTCGGGGGCGAGCACATGGCGCCCCTGCTGGGGATCGAAGTAGCAGTACGGCCAGCCGTAGTCACCGCCCTCGACGATGGCGTGGACCTCCTCGGCGGGCTTGGTGAGATCGTCGGCCTCGTCGTAGCGGTCGGGCCAGTTCTCGAACAGCTGGTCGCGACCGTTGATGGCGGCGTACAGGCGGCCCGTGTCCGGGTCGATGGCCAGCGCGTTGGCGTTGCGCACACCCGTGGCGTAGCGGGTGCCGTCGGCCTGGGTCTGGCCCTGCTCGTCGGCGTCGAAGCGCCAGATGCCGGCTCGGTCCTCGAGCTCGGGGCAGGGGTCGATCCCGGGTGAGAACGGCTCGCGGTTGTCCACCTGGCAGGCGTTCGACGGTGAGCCGATGTTGACGAACATCCGGCCCTCGTCGTCGATGACCGCGGTCTTGGCGAAGTGGTCGGGGGAGTCGGGCAGGCCGCTGACGATCGTCTCCGGATCGCCGTCGGGTGTGAGGCCGACACTGTCCCCGGCGGGCAGGCGGTAGCGCACGACGCTGTCGTTGCGGGCGAGGTAGAGCCAGCCGTCGTGGACGGTCACCCCGTTGCCGCCGCGTTCCCCGAAGCGTTCGATGTGCTCGGCGTGGCCGTCGCCATCGTCGTCGCGCAGGGCCACGACACCGCCGTCGGGATCGCCGCCGGGGGCGTCGGCGATGGCGACGTACACGGTGCCGTCGGGCGCAACGCTGAGGTGGCGGGCACCGACCAGCCCGTCGGCGAACACGGTGGCGCACAGGCCGTCGGGCAGGGTGATGCCGGCGGCGCCGGCCAGCCAGCCGCCGAGGAGGCCGGTCTCGGCCACCGGCAACGGCACGGCGAAGCGGCCCACCAGGCGTTGCACGGCCACCGCGTCGGCGAGCGTGCCACCGGATCCGCCCGCCGCCTCGGCCACTCCGACCCACGGGGCGCCGGTGGCGGCCAGCGGCTCCCACACGGCGGGGGCCCAGCCGTCGGACTCGGCCTGCTGGATGACCTCGTGGCTGCAGGTCTGGGTGAACAGCCGGGTCAGCGTCTCGACCAGCAGGGCGTCAGGGATGACCACGTTCTCGTCAGCGCTCATCGGTTCACCCCGTACCAGGCGGCCAGGCCCTTGGAGGCCACGGTGCGCAGGATCTCGTTGGTGCCGCCCCGCAGCGTGAAGCTGGGGCCGGTGAGGATGCAGGCGGCCAACAGCTGGTTGCCCAACGTGGCGGCATCGAGCGACGGCTCCTCGTCCCACAGGTCGTGCAGCAGGCCGATCATCTCCTGCTCGAACGTGGTGCCGAGATCCTTGACGATGGCCGCCTCCACCGCCGGCGCACCGCCCTGGTCGATCGTGCGCGAGATCGACAGCGACAGGTTGCGCAGCGCCCAGTAGCGGGCGGTGACGCGCCCGAACGCCTCGTAGGCCTTGGCCGACAGCTCCCCCTCGGCGGTGCGCTCGCGCAGCAGCTGCTCGAAGGTGGAGTAGACCGACAGGAACCGGTCGGGGCCGGCCCGCTCGTAGGCGAGCTCGGAGTTGACCTGCTGCCAGCCCCGGCCGACCTCGCCGAGCACGTCCTCGTCGGGCACGAACACGTCGGTCATGACCACCTCGTTGAAGTGGTGGCTGCCGTCGAGGAACTTGATCGGGTTGATCTCGAGGCCCTCGGTGCCGTGCAGCGGCACGAGCAGCTGGGAGAGCCCCTCGTGGCGGTCGCCCTCGTTGGGGCTGGTGCGGCACAGCACGATGAACCAGTGGTTCTGGTGGGCGTTGGAGGTCCAGATCTTGGTGCCGTTGAGCAGCCAGCCGCCGTCGGTGCGGGTGGCGGTGGTGCGCACCGCGGCGAGGTCGGAGCCGGCGTCGGGCTCGGACATGCCGATGGAGAACCACAGCTCGCCGCGGGCGATGGCGGGCAGGAACCGCTCGCGCTGCTCGTCGGTGCCGAAGCGCATGATCGTCGGTGCGCTCTGGCGGTCCGCCACCCAGTGGGCGCCGATGGGGGCGCCGGCCTTGAGCAGCTCCTCCACCACGATGAAGCGGTCGACCGCGGTGTGTGCCGGGCCGCCGTAGCGGGTGGGGATGGACATGCCCACCCACCCCTTGGCCGCCATCTTGCGGGTGAAGTCGGGGTCGTGGTCGGCGGACATGCCCAGGCACGGGCGGTAACCGCCCACCGGCAGCTCGGCCTTGATGAAGGCGCGGACCTCGGCCTGCAGGGCCCGCTCCTCGGCGGTCAGGGTGGTGTAGGCGAAACCCCGTGCGCTCGCGTGTTCGGCAACGGCCATCGGTCCCCCCGGATGCTCGGTCGGTGGCGTCAGCACCCTAGTGCGCGCATCGCTCCACGGACCCCGCCGGTGCCACACCGCCGGGAACGGGGTACAGCTCCGGCGATGGCCGGCATGCTGATCCCCGTCCTCGTGCTCGCCGGCATTGCGCTCGTCGCCGTGGCGCCACCCGTGCCGAACAGCTCGCGCCCACGGCACTGGACGTACCTCACCGGCGCGTTCCTGCTGAACGAGCTGCCGTTCGTGGCGCTGTTCTGGTTGGCGGTCTGGACGTTGGACCCGCTGCTCGGCGGCGAGCTCGGTGGGGCGTGGGGTGTGGCCGCGGGGGCGGCGCTGGCGTTGGCCGCGCTCGAGGTGCTGACCATCGCCCGGCGCGGGTTCGCCACCCGGTCGGCGTTGCGGGCGCTGCTCGACGCGTCGTGTGGCCCCGCGGGCCGATCGGGCGCCGCCCGCTCACGGCTGGGCCGGCGCCATCCCTGGCCGCGCATCCTGTTCGCCCCGTTGCCGTGGCGGGGCCGGCACATCCGGCGCTGCGCGAACCTGGCCTACGGCGACGCCGGCCGGCGGCACCTGCTCGACGTCTACCACCACCGCTCGAGGCGGGGTGGGCCGGTGCTCGTGTACTTCCACGGTGGTGGGTTCCGATCGGGCCACAAGCACCGCGAGGCGCTGCCGCTGCTGCACCGGCTGGCGCAGCACGGCTGGGTGTGCCTGAGCGCCAACTACCGGCTGTCCCCCGAGGTCGGTTTCCCCGAGCACGTGATCGACGCCAAGCGGGCCGTCGCCTGGGCGCGCCGCAACGCGGCGGCCTACGGCGGGGATCCGGACCGGCTCTACGTGGCCGGCAGCTCGGCCGGCGGCCACCTGGCCCTGCTGTGTGCGCTGGCGCCGAACCACCCCACGTTCGATCGCGACACCGGCGGCACCGACACCACGGTGGCCGGCGCCATCAGCCTTTACGGGTACATCGGCGGGTTGGACGGCCCGGCGGCGGCCTCGTCGGGGCCGCAGGACCACCTCCATCCCGGTGCCCCACCGGTGTTCGTCGCCCACGGCGATCTCGACACGCTGGTGACGGTGCACGACGCCCGGGCCTTCGCCCGCGAGCTGGGCGCCGTCTCGTCCAACCCGGTGGTGTACGCCGAGCTGCGCGGGGCCCACCACGGCTTCGACCTGTTCCACTCGGCCCGCTTCGAGGCGGTCATCGACGCCGTCGAGGATTTCGTGGCCCGCACGGCCGCCCCCTGAACGCGGCCGCCCCCTGAACAAGCCCGGCTCAGCCCTCGGCCAGCTCCTCCAGCGGGGGGCAGGTGCACACCAGGTGCCGGTCGCCGTAGGCCCCGTCGATGCGGCCCACCGGCGGCCAGTACTTGTTGTGGCGCTGACCGGGCAGCGGGTAGGCCGCCTCCTCCCGGGTGTAGGTCCGGTCCCACTCGCCGACGAGGAGGTCCTCGGCGGTGTGGGGGGCGTGGTGCAGCAGCGAGGCGTCGCGGTCGATCTCGGCCCGGATGGCCAGCATGGCGTCGCAGAAGCGGTCGAGCTC
>JAGQUE010000479.1 GCA_020438665.1 Nocardioidaceae bacterium
GATGGCGATCATGGCGTCGCAGAAGCGGTCGAGCTCGTCGAGTCCCTCCGACTCGGTGGGCTCCACCATGAGAGTCCCGGCGACGGGGAACGACATCGTCGGAGCGTGGAAGCCATAGTCGATGAGCCGCTTGGCCACGTCGTCCACGCTCACGCCGGTCTCCTTGGTGATGCCGCGCACGTCGAGGATGCACTCGTGGGCGACCAGGCCGGCCTCGCCGCGATAGAGCACGGGGAAGGACTCGTCGAGCCGCGCAGCGACGTAGTTGGCTGACAGGACGGCCGCGGCTGTCGCCTTGGTGAGTCCCTCGGCGCCCATCATGCGCACGTAGGCCCACGAGATCGGCAGCACGCCGGCGGAGCCATAGGGGGCGGATGCGACCGGACCGATGCCCTCACGCTTGGCGACCTCGGGGTGCATCGGGTGCGACGGCAGGTAGGGGGCGAGGTGGGAGCGCACCGCGACCGGCCCCACGCCCGGGCCGCCGCCACCGTGCGGGATCGCGAAGGTCTTGTGGAGGTTGAGGTGGGAGACGTCACCGCCGAACTCGCCGGGCCGGGCATAGCCGAGCAGCGCGTTGAGGTTGGCGCCGTCGACATAGACCTGGCCACCGTGGGCGTGGACGATCTCGCAGAGGGCCGTGATGCCCTCCTCATAGACGCCGTGGGTCGAGGGGTAGGTCACCATGATCGCGGCGAGGGTCTCGGCGTTGGCCTCGCACTTCGCACGCAGGTCCTCGAGGTCGACCGAGCCGTCCTCGGCGGCGGCGACAACGACGACCCGCATGCCGGCCATGACGGCCGACGCGGCGTTGGTGCCGTGGGCGGAGCTGGGGATCAGGCAGACGTCGCGCTGGTCGTCGCCGTTGGCGTGGTGGAAGGCACGGATCGCGAGCAGCCCCGACAGCTCGCCCTGCGATCCGGCGTTGGGCTGGATCGACACGGCGTCATAGCCGGTGACCTCGGCGAGCCAGCCCTCGAGGTCGGCGACCAGCCGGCGGTAGCCGACGGCGTCCTCGGCGGGGGCGAAGGGATGGAGGTCTGCGAAGCCGGGCTGGCTGATCGGCTCCATCTCGGCGGTGGCGTTGAGCTTCATGGTGCAGGACCCCAGCGGGATCATGCCCCGGTCGAGGGCATAGTCGCGAGCCGACAGCCGACGCAGGTAGCGCAGCATCTGGGTCTCACTGTGGTGGCTGTTGAACACCTCGTGGGTGAGGTAGTCGGAGGTCCGGGCCAGCCCCTCGGGGAGCGCGACGGTCTGGGCCGGGTCGACGACCCCGTGGTCGGCGGCCACGCCGAACGCCCGCAGCACGGCCGAGACGGAGACACCGGTCGTGACCTCGGAGGTGGAGATGCCGACGTGGTCGGGGTCGACCAGGCGCAGGTGGAGACCCAGCCCACGGGCCGCCGCGACGACGTCGGTGGCCGATCCCGGCGTGTGCACGGTCAAGGTGTCGAACCAGTGGTCGTTGACGACGGTGATGCCGGCGCCCCGCAACGCCTCGGCGATGGTGGTGGCATAGCCGTGGACCCGCGTCGCGATGCGCCGCAGCCCCTCAGGACCGTGATAGACGGCATACATCGAGGCGACGACGGCGAGCAGCACCTGGGCGGTGCAGATGTTGGAGGTGGCCTTGTCACGACGGATGTGTTGCTCGCGCGTCTGCAGCGCCAGGCGATAGGCGGGACGGCCCTCGGCGTCGACCGAGACCCCCACCAG
>JAGQUE010000041.1:0-4908 GCA_020438665.1 Nocardioidaceae bacterium
GCCTGCGGGTCGGGCCCGAAGAGGTGGACTGCTCCGTCGTGCGTGACAGCGACGACGAGCTGGACTTGGGTACGGCCGGTGCGGGCGGCGTGGAGGTCGCGGAGCGCCTGGCGACTGGGTGCGGTGACGGCGGTCGCTACGGCAACTTGGAAGCCGCCGAGGCCGTGCGGGTCGGGGCCGAGGTAGACCTTCTCGGGAGTGATGCCCGCGGGTGCGGAGGCGTCGGTCCAGTTGACGACCTTGTCAGCGGTCAAACGCACAGCGGCTCCCTCGGGGTCAGGCTTAGGGCCGGCACGGTGCAACCCCGATGAGAAACCCTATCGACGGCAGCCGTCAGAGACCGCTCAAACGGTAAAGCAACAGCGACGTCCAGGGCTCAGACGCGGTGGTGGCTCGCAGCGGGCACGGGAGCCGGGGCGGGCAGTGCTGGCATGTCGTCTCCGAGGACCCATGTCCAGACGTTGGTGCCGGTGTCGGTGGCGATCTGGGCGGCGGCGTCTCGGTCCTCGTCGCTGTGGAGCAGGAAGGCGGCGGTGGGGGTCTCGGTGTCGGTGAAGACGAGGGAGGCCATGGGCTTGTCGGGAGCGAGGTTGTAGCGCAGTGACTTGGTGAACCGGCGTCGTGCGTCGAGCGCGGTGTCGAGGAGCAGCTTGTCGGCCAGGGACTCGTAGGGCAGCCAGTTCCGATCGGTCATGACCAGGGAGACCTCCTCGGCGGTGGCCAGGCCGGCGCGGCCGACGGAGAAGGTCGCGATCACCATCAGGTGACCCTCGTTGTTGCCGCGCCACCGCTCGAGCTCGTCTCCGAACCTCTTGTTGAGGCGGTCCAGGAGGGTGTCGTCGACCATGAGCGGGGCGTCGGGTAGGTGCCTGATGACGAGCTTGTGCCCGAAGCGGGCGGGGTCGATGGCCTTGAGTTCGCCGATGAGCATCATGAACGGCTGGGCTGTGCCGTGCTGCTGCATCGGCGCCCAGGCGGAGAGTCGGCGGGCGGCGATCTCGGCCTTCTTCTCGGCGTTGAACGGCTCGGGCACGTACAGCTTGGTCGCGAGCGGCTTGCCCTTGGTGAACTTTCCACGGGCGGCTTGGCGCAGGTGCCAGGACACGATGCGCCAGTTGCGCTTGCCGGCCATGCCGGGCGACCAGGTGGCGAGGTCGGCTTCTTGCCACAGGTAGTGCAGGACCGCGCGCAGCGTGAGCCGGTTGGGGTCTGCGGCGACTGAGTCGGCCACTCCCCCACTGCCGGAACCGTTGGGGGCGGCGCGCTCGGCCTTGGACATGCGGAACCCGAGCTTGATGGCGGTCAGGCCGCTGTCGGCTTCCTCGGTGATCGCGGAGCCGAGGACCTGCCCGAGGCCGGAGAGCTCTTCGGGTGGGAGGTAGGAGGCGCATCGGTGGGTGTGCGCGAGACCGGAGTCGGGCATGCGCTTGATGACGTATTTGTCGGGGCCGACCTTGGCGACGTACATGGCCACGCCGTCGGGGCGGCACCGGCACAGGGGCCGGACGCGGTCGGCGTGTGCGGTGGCGAGGAGCTGCTGGGCCTCGGGGTTGTTGGTGTGAGTGAGGCGGCGCCCGTAGAGCTCGAATGTCTGCCTGTCGCCATTGTGGTGTTGGGAGTCGCCGCGGCCGGTGGCCGGGCTGCTGGTCGGTGTCGTGGTCATGGCGGGATAGGCAACGCGACCATGCCTGGATCGGACGCCTGCGATGGGCCAGGGGGGAGTCGGTTCTCCACAAATTTCCCCGGGCCGTGTCCGATCCACGGTGCTAGTGGGTGCCTTTCCCCTCTGAGGGCGGTGGTGACCCGTGCCGCGGGTCGCGATCGAGGGCCCTCACCAACGAGGTCTGGAGGTGCCGGCGTGGCGCGACGTCGAGCGAGCGTGGACGACGCCGAGCAGTTGTCCTTGTGGGATCTGGGCGAGGAGCCGCAGGAGGTTGGTAAGCCGCCCACCAAACCTCCTGCACCGCTCGGCGCGTCAGCGGCTGGGGTCGCGGGGAGTGTCGGCGGGAGGGCGCACACTGGAGACGAGGCGGAAGGAGCAGGCGATGAGTCAGACCACGAACGAGGTCGAGCCGACGATGAAGTACGCCTCGGTGGCGTCGCGGTACTGGGCGACGTACCTGCCGAGCCGGCTGGAGACGATCCCGGTCGCGGAGCGTCAGGCGTTCTTCACGGACCTGGGTCGGCAGGTGGCCGAGATGGTGGACTACCTGGCCCAGGACAACCTGCGGGCTTCGAGCCGGCCGAGCGATCCGCCGGAACTGACGCAGCGTCGGGCGCGGATGGCGCAGCTGCGGGCCGAGCAGGAGGCGCTGGCGGAGCTGGTGTACCTGCCGAAGGAGACCAGCATGCTGGCCCGCGAGACGCCGACAACGCTGACCGCGGAGTAGTCCTCCCCTCCCCCGCTGCTGCGGGGCGGCCCGGCTTTCGGCCGACGGGTCAGGTGGATCTGGCGCCGGCCGGGGTCGAGGCGAAGGTTCGGGCGAACCTGGAGGCGCTGCGGCTACTGCGGCGCCTGGAGGCCGATGACCGGCCCGCGACGTCGTGTGAGCAGCAGGTGCTGGCCCGGTTCGCCGGGTGGGGTGCGTTGCCGAAGGTGTTCGTGACGGGCGATGAGACCTACGCGCAGGTGCGCGCCGAGCTGCGGAGCCTGTTGTCGCCGGCCGAGTACGACGAGGCGATGCAGAACGCGTTGAACTCGCACTTCACCGACGCCGGGCTGGTGGAGCCGATGTGGGCCGCACTGCGGCGCTTGGGGTTCGAGTCCGGGCTCGTGCTAGAGGCCGGTTGCGGAACGGGGAACTTCATCGGGTTCGCCCCACCCGGGGCGCGGATGGTCGGCGTGGAGCGCAACGAGGTCTCCGGCGCGATCGCCCGGCTGCTCTACCCGAGCGCTGAGGTGCGGGTGGAGTCGTTCGGCGACACCCCCGTGCGCCCGGGCACGTATGACGCGGTGATCGGGAACGTGCCGTTCGGGAACTACCCGGTGCGGGACCGGGTGCACAACCCGGGCAACCAGCTGCTGATCCACGACCACTTCATCTCCAAGGCGCTGGCGGGGTTGAAGCCGGGCGGGGTGATGGCGGTGATCACCTCGGCCGGCACGTTGGACAAGCAGCTCTCGACCGTTCGCCGAGCCTGGTACGAGCACGCGGATCTGCTCGGCGCGGTACGTCTGCCCAACGCCGCCCACCGGGCCGCGGCGGGCACCGAGGTCGTCACCGACGTCCTCGTGCTGCGCCACCGCGAGCCCGGGCAGGCGCCTGGCGACGACGCGTGGCTGACCTCGATCCCGACCCTGCTGGACGACGGGACCGAACGGCACGTCAACGGCTACTACTCGACGCATCGGGCGAACATCCTTGGTGCCACCTCTACCGGTCAGGCAACCATGGGCCGCGAGGTTCTTGCGGTTCGCGGCCAGGTGACCGCAACCAGTCTGGGGACCCAACTGAGGTATCGGCTCGAGGTGATCGCCCGCGACGCGGTCGCCGAGGGACGCGGCCACTCCCCCGCACCCAGCCCGTCGACTGGAGCGCCGGCCCCGGTGATCGAGCCCACCGGCCCGGCTACACCGACACCCGCCGCAGCACAGGCACCGGCACCGACGCCGGAGCGGACACGCCTCGACGAGCCGGTGCGGTCGGGCCGCACCCTGGCCCGGGCGAAGAAGGTCGGGCAACTCACCCACACCGGCACCGAGCGGGTGCCCGGGAAGCGGGCCGGGACCGCGGGCTCGCTTCGGCATTCCTTCACGGTCGTGGACTACGACGGCTCCGAGGTGCCCTATGTCCCGGACGGGGCCGTGACGGCCGGACGGCGCACAAGGGACGGGCACCATCCCTCCCAGGCCGATGAGCTGGTGAGCCTGCTGCGGATGCGGGACCTGGCCGCGGACCTGCGGGAGGCAGAACGCGACAGCGCCGAGGACACGACCGAGATCGCTGACCTGCGGGCCGAGCTGAACCGCTGCTACGACGCCTACGTCGCCGACTACGGCCCGATCAGCCGCATGAAGCCGTCCCAGAAGCAGGTCACGGTCAAGGACCCCGAGGACCCGAACCAGACCGAAGGGCTCATCGAGGGCGATGACGGCCAGTGGTACCAGGTCACCTACACCAAGCCAGGGATGGGCGGCATCCGTAAGGACCCGACCTGGTGGTCGCTGACCGGCTTGGAGTCGGCGTACGACGAGTTCACCAACACCGCGACCAAGGCGGACTTCTTCACACGGCGAATGGTCGGCTACCGCGAGCTCCCGACCCGAGCGGAGTCGCCGGCCGATGCGGTGGCGATCAGCCGCGAGCACGACGGCCGCGTCGACATGGACCGCATCGCCGCCCTTCTCGGCGTCGACCTCGAGCAGGCTCAGGCGATGACCCGGGGCCTGGTGTTCACCGATCACCACACCGGCGAGCTCGTGCCCTCGCACCTGTACCTGTCGGGCAACGTGCGCCGCAAGGCCGTCGAGCTCGAGGAGCTCGCCAAGACTGATCCGGAGAAGTGGGGTGAGGCGGCGACCGCCATGCGGGCCGCGGTGCCGCCGGACAAGGACGTCACCAAGATCAGCGCCAAGCTCGGCATGGTGTGGATCCCCGCCGGCGACGTGGAGGCCTTCGTGCGCGACATCACTGGCAACGACCGGGCGATCGTGACCTACAGCGAGGAGGACGGCTGGAAGTGCTCCCCGGCCAACGGCGGCTCGCGCCGCAACCCGGCCCTGGAGGGCGGCGGCAGCATGGGCGCCCCGCCGGGGCATGACTGGCGCAAGCCGCTGAAGGCGAAGTGGGGCACCTCGCGCCGCACGACCTATCAGCTGGTCGAGACCGCGTTGAAGGGGCAGCGGCCGCAGGTCACCGACAAGGACGCCGAGGGCGTGGAGCGGATCAACCGGGCCGAGACCGAGGC
>JAGQUE010000041.1:4924-5582 GCA_020438665.1 Nocardioidaceae bacterium
GAGCAGATGGAGGTCATCGAGAAGGAGTTCGCCCGCTGGCTGTGGCGCGACCCTGAGCGCAAGCAGCGCCTGCATGCCACCTACAACGAGAAGTACCGCTCCTACACCGACGTCAACTACGTCGACTCCCCCTACTCGGCCTACCCGGGCATGTCGGACGCGATCGTGCTGGATCCGCACCAGAACGACGCGGTCGCGATGGCCAAGGACTGCGAGGCGGTGCTGCTGCACCACGAAGTCGGGGTCGGGAAGACCTTCACCCTTGCGGCGTCGATCATGGAGAAGCGTCGGCTGGGGCAGATCCACAAGCCGGTGGTGGTGGTGCCGAACCACCTGCTGGAGCAGTGGGTGCGGGAGTTCACGATCCTCTACCCCGATGCCGAGCTGCTGGCGACCGACACCAAGGGCATCTCGGGCCCTGATGCGCGGCGCCGGTTCGTGGCTCAGGCGGCCTCGCACGACTGGGATGCGGTGGTGATGACCGCTTCGTCGTTCCGGCTGCTGCCGCTGTCGGAGGAGACGATCGAGGCCAACATCGAGGAGCGCTTGGACAAGCTCCGCACCGAACGCGAGGAAGCGCTCGCCGAGGGCGACACCAAGGCGGTGAAGCGGATCGGTGAGCGGATCGAGCGGGAGGAGGCCTCGCTGCGTGAGCTCC
>JAGQUE010000480.1 GCA_020438665.1 Nocardioidaceae bacterium
GGCCTCCGACGTGGAACAGGCGCTGGCCAAGCTCACCGGCCACCAGGTGGGCTGAGGTGCTGCTGGTTCACCAAGGTAGGTAGGTGAACCCTCACCTACCAAGGTGAACTCCGCGCGGTAAGTGCGGGTTGGCCTACCTACCTTGGTGAACCGTCACCGCCGCACCGCCCACCCACGCAGGCGTCAGTCGACGTTGTGACGCGACCGGCTCTCGGCCTCCTGGCGCTTGAACTGGTTGAAGCGGGGGAGGAACTTGTCCCAGTCGATGATGTGCGCGTCGATCTCGGGGCCGTCGATGCAGGCGTGCTTCCGGATCAGCTTGCCGTCGATGTTCACCGGGACCATGCAGGCACCGCACATCCCGGTGGCGTCGACCATGATCGAGTTGAGGCTGGCGACCGTCTTGACACCGTAGCCGCGGCTCAGGTCCGCGACAGCGCGCATCATCAGCGGCGGACCGATCGCGACGACCTCGGCGACCGAGCGTGCGGCGGTGCCCGCGCGGGAGGCGTCGAGCAGCTCCTCCAGCGGGACGGTCACGAAGCCCTCGCGTCCGAACGAGCCGTCGTTGGAGGTGTAGACGACGTCCAGGAGGTCGCCGAACTCTCGGCGCAGGGCTTCGACGCGTTCCTCCTCGGCCACCCAGAACAGCAGGTCGGCCGACCGGAACCCCGCGATCAGGGTGACGTGGTTGCCGGCTCGCAGGTGCTCGCGGGCGATCGGATAGACCGGGGGGAGCCCGAGTCCGCCAGCGGCGAACACCACCGTCTGCCGCACAGGGTCGTAGCGCTCGATGTGAGACGGCATGCCGAGCGGCCCGGCGATACCCGCGAAGCCGTCGCCGACCTCCATCCGGTTGATCTCGATGGAGCTGGTGCCCATGCCCTGGACCACCAGGCACACCGTGCCCGCTTCGGTGTCCCAGTCGGCCAGGGTCAGCGGGATGAGCTCGCCATGGTCGTGCGGCAGGACCCGCACGAACTGTCCGGCCTGAGCGGCCTCGGCCACGAGGGGAGCCCGGACGGTGAACTCCATGATCCCGTCGGCCAGCGGCGCCTTGCCGACGATCGTGAACGCCGTGGTGCCGAGCTCGGTGTAGTCCTGGGCGGAGGCGACCATGCGACGGATCTGCTCGGGAGGTACGTCGACGCTGCCGAGGATCTCGCGGGCGGCCGCCTGACCGTCGCCGGCGGCCAGGATGGCCGTCGACCCGCCGCGGGCGGCGTCGCCGCCGGTGTAGATCCCGTCGATCGAGGTCGCCTGGGAGCCGCGGTGGTCGAGCTCGAGCGTGCCCCACTTGGAGGTGCGCAGACCGGGCTCGGAGTCCTTGATGATCGGGTTGGAGGAGTTGCCCAGCGCCATGATCACCAGGTCGGCCGGCATCGACTCGTGGCGTCCCGTGGCCACCGGGGAGCGCCGGCCGGACTCGTCGGGCTCGCCGAGCTCGATCACGTCGAGGAGCGCCTCGGTGACGAAGCTGGTCTTGTCGTCGCCGACGAACTCATACGGCGAGCGCAGCACCTTGAGCTCGATGCCCTCCTCGAGGGCGTGCTCGAGCTCCTCGACCCGTGCCGGCATCTCCGCCTTGGTGCGGCGGTAGACGATCGTGACGTGCCCGCCGAGGCGATGGGCGGTGCGTGCGGCGTCCATCGCGGTGTTGCCGCCGCCGATCACGATGACCTGCTTGCCACGGGTCTCGGGCAGCGGGGTCTCGTAGTCCTGGCGCAGACCCTGCATCAGGTTGACGCGGGTGAGGAACTCGTTGGCGCTCATCACGTTGAGGAAGTGCTCGCCCGGGATGTTCATGAAGCGCGGCAGACCGGCGCCGGTGCCCACGAAGATCTTCCAGAACCCGGCGTCGCGCAGGTCCTGCAGGGTCGCGGTCTTGCCGACCACGAAGTTGGGGACGAACTTCCCGCCGAGCAACTTGATCTTGCCGACGACATCGTCGATCAGCTCGTTGGGCAGCCGGAACTCGGGGATGCCGTAGCG
>JAGQUE010000481.1 GCA_020438665.1 Nocardioidaceae bacterium
CGAGCGAGGAGGCGACGCCTCCGGTCACGAATACATGCTTGGTGGGCGGCGCAACCTTCACGGGGTTCTAGCCTACCGCAGCCCGACGGCACCGTCGGCACCCGACGCACCGAACGAGCCGCCCTTGGTGGATGGCCACTCGGTCAGCGCCAGGATGGCGGTCACCTGTCCGGCGGCACCGGTCACGCCGTCGACCGTGGCCACCTCCGCGGCCACCGGCTCGGCGCGGAGCCGGCCGAGCAGCCCGTCGCTGTCGGCGCCGGCCACGACCACGCCGGCCGAGTGAGCCGCCAGGCCGCTCAGCAGGCCGGCATAGATCGCGTCGCCCTCGGCGCTCGGCTCGTCGCCGAGCAGGACGACGACATAGGCCGCGCGACCCGACGCCTTGCCGGTGGAGCTCAGCAGCCCAGCGCCGTCGAGGCTGGACAGGATGCCGGTGGACTGGTCGCCCAGCGGCTTGGTGCCCTGGGTGTTGGTGGTGGTCAAAGCAACGCCGAGGAGCTCGCCGAGCCGGGTGTAGGTGTCCGCGTCGGCGGAGACCACGCCGTCGGGCAGCTGGGTCATCAGCTGGCTGCCCAGGGTGTCGACCAGGGTCTTCTCGCCGGTGTCGACCAGCGTCGGCTGAATGGCATAGGTGCCGCCGACGGTCGCGCCGGCCGCCTGGACCTGCTCGGCGAGCGCGTTGCGCGTGGTGTCGGAGGCACCCGGAAGGGAGAGCAGCACCACGGCACTGCCCTCGAGCCCGTCGGCATAGAGGCGTGTGGCGCCCTGGGTCGCCAGAGCGTCCGCGAAGGCCGCCTCCTGACGGGCGTCCCCGGCATCCGCGGCTGCGACGGCCGGGGCCTTGCCGGAGCGACCGAGATCGGAGAGTGGACCGCCGCCCAGGACGACCCCGGCTGCCAACGACAGGAGGACCGCCACGAGGGAGACCACGTGGTAGCGGAAGGAGATCACGAGAAGAGTCCTTGGAGGTCGTCGAACAGCCGGCGCAGCGTGGGCTCCAGGTCACTGGCCCATTGGTGGCCGACGGGAGTGGTGGCGACAGCGGCCGCCACCGCGGCCAGTCCCACGAGGAGCACGAGGAGCAGGTGCCAGGTCTTGACCCTGCCGCTGTAGAGCACGGGTAGGGAGCGCGCGTCGACGAGCCGCTCCCCCACCGTGAGTCGGGTCAGATAGGTGCTCGCGAGTCCGGGGCGCTGACGGTCGAGGAACTCCTCGAGCGTGGCGTGCAGACCGACACCGACGATCACCGAGGCGCCGCCACGGTGGGCGAGCAGCAGGGCCAGGTCCTCGGCGGCCGCCCCCGTCTCACATGCCTGGGGGCGCACGCCCAGCTTCTCGAAGCGCTCGGCGGTGGGGCGGGCCAGGCCCGTGTCGGTGCGTACGACGACGTCACGGGCCGCTTTGAGGGCCTTGGCCGACGGCTGGTCGAGGTCCGCGTCGCGCGGGTCGAGCACCACGACGTGGGGCTTGAAGCCGGCCGACAACAGCGCGTCCGCACCACGCTGCACCCCGATCAGTACGGCGTCCTGCTCCGCGATGAAGCGAGTGATCCCGGCGAGCTCGTCAGCGTGGTCGACCGAGCGAACGACGACGACAGCGGGCCGACCCGCCAGCCTGGTCCGCAGCGCGGGGAGGCCCTGGCCGTGCAGGAGCAGGTCCTCCTCCCGGTGCACGAACTCGACGCTGTTGCGCGTGAAGGTGTCCAGCTGGGCCGCCATGCCGGCGCGGGCCTGGTCCATCTCGTCGCGCACGAGGTCGAGGTCCACGACGCGGCCCGCGGCGACCAGGTCGTCGCCGACGAAGATCTCGCCCTCGTTGAGGCGGACCTCGGCACCGTCGCGCAGCCGGGCCATGGAGTCGCTCCCGACGGAGTCGACGAGAGGGATGCCGGCGTCGGCCAGCACCAGTGGCCCCAGATTGGGGTAGCGGCCCGAGATCATCGGCGCCGCATTCACCACAGCGGCCACCCGGGCCTCCACGAGCGCCTGAGCGGTGGCCCGGTCGAGATCGATGTGGTCGATGACGGCGATGTCACCGGCGCGCAGCCGCGGCAGCAGTGACGGCGTACGACGGTCCACGCGCAGGCAGGCACGGAGTCCGGGCGGGGCCTCGGACGAGCGTTGGCGAACAGTGAGCTTCATGACCGAGCCATGGTTTCATCGGCCATGGCACGCTCGGCGCACCTCGCCCGGCTCCGCGCGTCGCGGCCGCGGGTCACGCGGGGCCGGTCAGCCGGTGGCGCGGGCGCTCTCGAGCAGCTCGCGGGCGTGCTGGAGGGCCGCATCGGACTCCTCCACACCCGCCAGCATCCGGGAGAGCTCCTTGACCCGGGCGGCGTCGTCCAGCGTGGTCAGCCCCGAGGTGGTCACCGACCCGTCGTCGGCCTTGTGGACCACGACGTGTCGGTCGGCATAGGCCGCGACCTGGGGCAGGTGGGTGACGACCAGCACCTGGGCCGTGCGCGCCAGCCCGGCGAGCCGTCGACCGACCTCGATGGCCGCCTTGCCGCCAACACCGGAGTCGACCTCGTCGAAGACGAAGATGGGCACCGGGCTCGTCGCGGCCAACGACACCTCGAGCGCGAGCATCACCCGTGAGAGCTCACCGCCCGAGGCGCTCTTGGCCAGCGACCGCGGCTCGGCCCCGACGTTGGCGGCCAGCAGGAACTCGATCTCGTCGACACCGGAGCCGCCGAACCGCAGCCACTCCTCGCCGACCTGGAGCGGCGCACCGGGGGCGTCGGGGTCCGGCGGCGCCGGAACCCCATGGTGGCGTACGTCGATCTCCAAACGCGCGGCCGGCATCGCGAGCAGCGCCAGCTCTGCGGTCACCTCGCCCGCCAGGCGTGCGGCTGCGGCGCGGCGGCTCTGGCTGAGCGTCGCGGCAGCATCGCCCAGCTCGGCCCGCAGCTGGCCACGCTCGCCGAGGAGGGCGGCGATCCGCTCGTCGGTGCCGTCGAGGTCGAGCAGCCGGGCGCTGCCGGTCTCGGCCCACGCAAGCACCTCATCGACGGTCTGGCCGTATTTGCGGGTCAGGGCGGTCAGCGCGGCCCGGCGCTCCTGGACGGCGGCCAGCCGACCGGGGTCTGACTCGAGCCCGCCGGCATAGGAGGCGACGTCGGACGCGAGGTCGGAGAGGAGATAGCTGAGCTCGGCCAGCCGGTCGGCCAGGGCGGCCGCCTCGGGGTCGTGGTCACGGACGCCGTCGAGCTGGGAGCGCGCGGCCGCGACCGCCACCAGGGCGTCGGGCTGGTCCTGCTCGCTCGACAGCGCCTCACGGGCCTGCTCGGCGGCGGTACGGAGCGTGTCGGCGAAGCCGAGCCGTGACTCCTCGGCCACCAGCTCGACGTCCTCGCCCGGCTGTGGCTGAACGGCCTCGATCTCGGCGAGCCCGAACCGCAGGAGGTCGGCCTCGCGGGCGCGCTCGCGTGAGGACGCGGTCACGTCGGCGAGCTCGCGCTCGGTCGCGAGCAGCCGCGCGTGCAGGGCGGCATAGGTGTCGAGGAGGGCGGCATGGTCGGGCCCGGCGAACCGGTCGAGGGCGTCCCGCTGGGCACTGGCCTGCAGCAGCCGGTGCTGGTCGGACTGTCCGTGCACGGCCACCAGTGGCTCGGTGACCTCGGTCAGCGTCGAGATGGGGACACCGGCGCCGCCGACGAAGGCGCGCGAGCGGCCCTCGGCCGAGATGTTGCGGGCGACGACGACGTGGTCGTCCTCGATCTCACCGCCAGCCTCCTCGACGGCCGCCACGAACGCGTGGAGCCCGCGGGTCACGACGACGCCCTCCACCCGAGCGGTGCGCGCCCCGGTGCGGACGGCCCCCGAATCGGCGCGCGCACCGAGCAGCAGCCCCAGCGCGGTGACGACCATGGTCTTGCCCGCGCCGGTCTCCCCCGTGATGACGGTCAGCCCGGGACCGAGCTCGAGCGTCGAGCTCTCGATCACGCCGAGCGACGAGATCCGGATCTCCTCAAGCATCGGTCTCCCCCGGCCCACGCCGACGCCGCTCGGCCGCGCCCCGCCACCCTTCCACCGGGAGGCCGAACTTCTTGACGAGCCGATCGGTGAAGGAGGCCTCCTGCAGGCGCACGAGGCGCACCGGGGAGTCGCCTCGGCGCACCTCGACCCGCGCGCCCGGAGGCAGGTCCGCGGTGCGTCGCCCGTCGCACCAGAGCACCCCGGCCACCTCGGAGCCGTCGAGCACCTCGACGGCGACGACCGAGTCGGGACCGACGACCATGGCGCGCGCGAACAGGGCGTGGGCACTGATGGGCACCACGAGCAGGGCGTCGACACCGGGCCAGATGATCGGGCCGCCGGCGGAGAACCCATAGGCGGTCGACCCGGTGGGCGTGGCGCACACGACGCCGTCGCAGCCCCATCGCGAGACCGGGCGGCCGTCGACACCGACGACGACCTCGACCATCCGTTGGCGCGCAGCCTTCTCGACGCTCGCCTCGTTGAGGGCGAAGGTGCGGAACCCGACGGTCTTGTCGTGGACGACCGTCACGTCGAGGGTGAGCCGCTCCTCGATGGCATAAGCGCCCTGGACGATGGCGTCGATGATGGAGTCGGCGTCCTCGTGCTCCACCTCGGCGAGGAACCCCACGTGACCCAGGTTGATGCCCAGCAGCGGCGTGCAGCTGGCCCGCGTCAGCTCGGCGGCTCGCAGCAGCGTGCCGTCGCCTCCGAGCACGATCGCGAGCTCACAGCCGTGAGCGGCGTCGTGGACCGACGCGGTGAGCTCGAGGGGCGGGTCGAAGGCCATCGGGTCGAGCCCCAGCTCGACGACGTCGTCCTCGAAGAGGCGTACGGCGAGGCCATGGCGGGTCAGCGCCCCACAGAAGTCTCGCGCCACCTCGCGGGCGTCCTCACGCCGGGTGTTGGCGACGAGGAACACGCGACGGTCGACGGCAGCGGCGCTCACGGGTCCACCCTCTCACCCGACACCCCCCGCGACGCAGCGCCAGCCACCTCACTGTGGATGTCGCTCTCGGTGACCTCCGTGGGGCCACGCCGGAGCCAGAGGAAGAACTCGACGTTGCCGGCCGGGCCAGGCAGTGGGCTGGTGGTGACCATGCGGGTGCCCCAGCCCTTGGCGTCGGCGGCAGCCACCACTCCGGTCACGGCGCCGGCCCTGAGCCCGACATCGCGCACCACGCCGCCCTTGCCGAGCGCCTCGCGGCCCACCTCGAACTGTGGCTTGACCATGAGCGCCAGGTCACCGTCGGGATCCGTGACCGCGATCAGGGGGTCGAGGACCAGCTCGAGGGAGATGAACGAGAGGTCGCCGACGACCAGCCCGACCGGGGCGCCGATGAGCTCCAGGCTCAGGTCCGTGCGGATGTTGGTGCGGTCGACCACGTGCACCCGCTCGTCCTGCTGGAGGCGCCACGCGAGCTGGCCATAGCCGACGTCGACGGCGACGACCTCGGCGGCCCCGCGCCGCAGCAGCACGTCGGTGAAGCCCCCGGTCGAGGCGCCGGCGTCGAGGCACCGTCGGCCGCGGACGAGGAGCCCCGCCGGTTCGAAGACGTCCAGGGCTCCGGCCAGCTTGTGGCCACCCCGCGAGACGTAGTCGGGCCGGTCGGGGTCGGCCCGCACCACGAGCGCCACGTCGGTCGTCACGGCCGTCGCCGGCTTGTGTGCCACCACCCCGCTCACCGTGACGCGGCCTGCCTGGATGAGCTCACTGGCATGGTCACGGGACCGGGCGAGCCCGCGGCGGACCAGCTCGGCGTCGAGGCGGAGTCGACGAGGTGGCACGTGCCTCAGGACTCCGGCCGGGCGTCGAGAGCGCCCCGCAGCTCCTCGTGTGCATGCTCGAAGACGGCCACGTGCTCGTCGACCGGCAGGTCGTCGAGACCCGTGAGCGAGTCGAGCACCGCATCGACCCGCGCGTTGCCCGTGCGCAGCGACGCGTCCACGGCGGGGTCGTCCAGGGGTCCCGTCTGGTCGTCGCGGTCCAGGTCGTGCTCGTCCATGGCCGAAGACTAGTGCCTGGCCAGTGCGGGACCGGACTCCGGCGGGACCAGCCCGGCGTGGTCGGCCACCGAGCCGGTCGTATCCAGGTGCGCCCACGCCGAGGAGCCGACCGCCCGCCACCAGTCGTCGGGCGAACCGGTGCCCGTGACCTGGATGCGGCCGTCGGTTACGTCGACGGACCAGCCACCGACCCGGGCGCGCGTCGCGTCGACCGACACCGCAGGCTGGGGCCGCAACAGACCGGTCAGCCCGGCGGCCAGATAGGTCGGCCGCAGCCCCGGTGGGGCCGCCACGAGCTCGGGCAGGCCCGTGACCCCGGTCATCACCAGCAGCGAGTCGACCTCGGCGTCATGAGCGCCCTCGATGTCGGTGTCCAGGCGGTCCCCCACCATGAGCGGCCGTCGCCCCCCGACCCGGCGCAGGGTCTCGTCGAAGAGCGGACGGGCGGGCTTGCCGGCCACCTCGGGGTCCACCCCCGAGAACTGTTGCAGCATGCGGACCATGGTTCCGTGACCGGGTGCGACTCCGAACGACGTCGGAAGCGTCATGTCGGTGTTGCTGGCCACCCACCACAGGCCGCCTCGGATCAGGACAGCCGCGCGCATCACGTCGCGCCAGACCACATCGGGGCCGTATCCCGTGACGACCGCCAGCACCTCGTCGGCGTCGCGACTGTCGCGGACGGGGACGAGGGCCTCTTCGACCAGTGCCCGCGCCAGTCCGTCGGCGCCGAGCATGAGGACCCGACTCTCGGGTGGCAGCTTGGCGGCGAGCACGCGGGCCGCGGCCTGGGCCGACGTCACGATGTCGTCCTCCCAGGCCTGGACGCCGAGCCGCACCAGATTGTCGGCCA
>JAGQUE010000482.1:0-1501 GCA_020438665.1 Nocardioidaceae bacterium
TGGTGGCCGCCAGGGTGGCCTGCCAGATCTCCTCGGGCTCGTGCTCGACCCAGCCCGGACGTGGGAAGTGCTGGGCGAACTCCTGATAGCCCTTGGCAG
The DNA here is from genome assembly GCA_020438665.1 of Nocardioidaceae bacterium. Next base: position 100 of record JAGQUE010000482.1, read on the forward strand.
CGATCTCGCCGGCCTCGGTGACGACGACGGCGGTGACGCCCGTGGTCCCGGCGTCGATGGCGAGGACGCTCACCGGTCGACCTCCTCGGTGCCGGTGGACCGCAGGATGTCGAGAACCCTCTCGTCGACCCAGGACCCGTCGGCGGCAACTCGCATCTCATAGTTCTCGGTCCCGACCCACGCGGCGAAGTCCGGGTGGCCGAGTGCCTGCGCCCGCTGCTCGAGCTCCTCGGCGAGCTCCGGCGTCACGGTGACCTTCTCATCCTCGGTGGAGGCGGTGAGATAGAGGTCGTTGAGCTCCAGGAGACGGGCCAGCTCGGCCAGGGGGTCGACGTGGTCGTCGACGCGCAGGTCGACGGCGATGTCGTCGAGGCCGCCATAGCCGGCGCCGTCGCGCACGACCAGGAGTGCTGCTGACTGACGGCCCCGGCTGTCGCCGCCCGCACGGTCACCGGCGGCCAGCGCGGCGAGCAGGCGGCGGGCCAGCGGCTGGCCGGGGTCGCCCGCGGTCCAGGAGTCCTCCATGGCGGCGACGACCTGCTCGCCCGCGAGGATGTTGCCTTGGATGGCATAGCCGTCGCCGATCCGGCTACCCGCCCAGTCCAGGCAGGACGCACCGGTATGGGACGCGGCGTTGCCGTCGACGTCGACGATGCCGACCTGGCGGTGGTCGCGCCCGTCGTCCTCCTCGAGCAGCCGCTGCAGCGCGACCTCGGCGGTGGCCCCGTCGTCGAGGTGGGCCAGCGCCAGGCCCTTGTAGGCCACGTTGGCATCGGCCTGGGTGGCGATGGCACCGACCCCGGCGACTGCGGCGGGTACGGCGGAGCCGACCGCGAGGAACTTGGAAGCGACGGCCACCCCCCACGACTCGCCGTCGGTGGAGCGAGCCACGATCGAGAACGTCATGATCCGGAGCGTAGTGCTCGGACCGGCCCGGTCGGGGGTCACCGCTGACCTCGCCGGCATGGACACACGAGACTCACCTGGCGTGGCACCTCGAGCCGGTTCGATGAACGGGCGGCCCACGACGACCGAAACCCGCTTGCCTTCAAGGCCGCTTGAGGTCGGAGGATAGGGGGGTGCTGCATCGCCTCGGATTCCCCTCCATCGGACGCCACCGCCGGTTCGTGACCGCCATCGCGGTCGACGCCGTCGGCTCCGGCGTGTTCATGCCCTTGGCGATGCTCTATTTCCTGGCCGTCACGCCGCTGAGTCTGGTCCAGGTCGGTGCGGCCATCTCACTGGCGTCGGCCGCCGCTCTGCCGGCCGGGCCGGTGGTCGGGTCGCTGGTCGACCGCTTCGGCGCCAAGCGGCTGTTGCTGGTCGGCAACGCACTGCAGGCCGTCGGCTATGCCGCCTACCTCTTCACCCAGTCCTTCGCGGGCGTGCTCGTCTGGACGGT
>JAGQUE010000482.1:1576-2135 GCA_020438665.1 Nocardioidaceae bacterium
AAGTGGTTCGGCTTCCTGGGAGCGCTGCGCAACGTCGGCTTCGCGGTCGGCGGCCTGGCCGCGGGGCTGGCGCTCACCATCGGCACCCGCGTCGCCTTCGACACCGTCGTGGCCGTCAACGCGGCCTCCTACCTCGCGGCCCTCCTGCTCCTGCTCGCCGTGCCCGAGACCCGCCCCGGCCACGCACCGGCCCTGCCCGGCACGTGGGGCACGGTGCTGGCCGACGCCCGCTACCGGCTGCTCGTGGTCAACCAGCTCGGTTACTCGTTGTCGATGATGGTGCTCAACTTCGCCATCCCGGTCTATGCCGTCACCATGCTCGGGCTGCCGGGCTGGCTGACCGGCGCCGTGTTCACGATCAACACCGTGATGGTCGGCTTCGGGCAAGGACTGGTGGTCAAGGGCATGACCGGGCGGGTCCGGTGGCGCATCCTCGTGGCGGCCCAGGTCGCCTTCGGCGTGTCCTTCGTCGTCCTCTGGGGAGCGGGCGGCGCGACGCCGTGGTTCGCGACCGCGCTCGTGCTGCTGGGCGGGATCGTCTACACCGGGGGAGAGCTGC
>JAGQUE010000483.1 GCA_020438665.1 Nocardioidaceae bacterium
GCATAGGTCCGGCGCATCACCTTGGGGCCGAAGAAGTGATCCCGGATCCACACCGCGCTCTGGCTGCCCGTGGTGCCGGCGATGTCATAGACGCCGTAGTAGGGCACGGCGGCCTGGAGCGTGGTGTCGGCATCCTCGAAGCCGGGCTGGAAGGCCGGGTCGTTGGGCGTCAGCGCCGCGAGGGCCGCCAGGTGGCCGCCAGCCGACCCCCCCGTGATGACGACATAGGACGGGTCGCCGCCATAGTCGGCGATGTGCTCGCGGACCCAGGCGATGGCCCGCTTCACGTCGACGATCTGGGCCGGCCAGGGGTCCCGGTTGGCGAGCCGGTAGTTGATCGAGACGCCCACCCACCCGTGGGCGGCCATCTCGTTCATGAGCGGGATGCCCTGCTCGTCCTTGCTGCCGAGCACCCAGCCGCCGCCGTGCACCTGGATCAGCACCGGAGCACCGGTCACCTCGCGGAGCGGGCGATAGATGTCGAGCAGGCCGCGCTTGCCCGCGTCGGAGTAGCGGACGTCGCGGTCGACGCGGACCCGCGGGTCGCTGCGCCGGAACGGCGTCACGAGGCTCGACCACGGCGTGGCGAGCTCCTCGGGCGTGATCGGGTCGAGGTCGGCGGCCAGCTCGGCGCCGAGGTCGTGGTCGATGCAGCCGTCCACGAGCACGCGGACCTGGCGGCTGCGCCGGATCATCGCCGCGAGCCCGACGGTCGTGGCCCCCGCCAGCGCCAGTCCGGGCAGCGTCGCCTTGCGGCGTACGACGGCCACGGCGGTGTCGGCGAGCGTCGCTGCGAGCAGCTGGGGCGCCAGCTCGCCGGCCCACCAGCCGGGCAGGAAGGCATAGGCGCCGGCGCGGAACCCGGGCACAGGACGCCACGCGTTGGCCGTCAGGGCGGCCGTCACCACACGGCGGCGCAGATATCCCACGGCCCCGATGTTACCGGCCGGTCGCCTCGGCCCCGGCGGCGGTCACGGGCCGTCGCCGCTGGCGACCGCCTGGTGCAGCGCCTCCGGGAGGTCGGTGGTGAACGCCGGCTCCCCGTCGCCATAGATCGCGATGACGTGACGCAGGATCGGGAAGGAGTTGCCGCCCGTGGCCTGGGTATAGACGGGCTCGATCGAGAGCATCCGGCCCGCCAGTGGGATCGACAGCAGGTTGCCCAGGACGACCTTGGAGTTGCCGCCGCGTTGGAGCGTCAGCGCCTCGGAGATCGCGGTCGACGACTCGATGTCGTTCTGGACCTGGGCCGGCGACTTCGCCGACGTGCCGGCCGGGAACTCCAGCATGGTGAAGGTGCCATAGCCGGGTCCGGGCGTGGCGTCGACGCTGAGGAAGCCGGCCAGGTTGCGTCGGTTGAGGGTCACCAGGGGGCTGCTGAGCGAGAACACCGGCGTGCCCATCCCGTCGGGCGCCAGCGACATATAGACCGACGGCTGCGGCGGGCTCGCCTTGGTGGTGGCCTGTCCGGTGGAGTTGAGCTGCTGGGTCGCCGCCACGGTCGGGTCGGTCGGCACCGCCCAGAAGTCGTTGCCGCTGTAGAAGTCGGCCGGGTCGGTCACGTGGTACTGCGTGAGGAGCTGGCGCTGGACGTCGAACAGGTCCTGCGGATAGCGCAGGTGCTCGAGCAGGGCCGCCGGCATGTCGGACTGGGGCCTGACGAGCCCCGGGAACGCCGCCTCCCAGGTCTGCAGCAACGGGTCGGGCAGGGCGTCCTGGTCCCACTCATAGAGCGTGACGGCGCCGGTGTACGCGTCGACGGTCGCCTTGACGCTGTTGTGCAGATAGTTCACCGACCGGCTGGGCTGCCGGGCGACGCTCCCGGACTGGGTCAGGGTGCTCGTGGTGGCCTGGCGGAGGTTCACCTCCTGGGACTCCGGGTAGTTGCTCGTCGAGGTATAGCCGTCGACGACCCACTGGATGGAGCCGTCGACGACGGCCGGATAGACGTCGCCGTCGAGGGTCAGCCACGGCGCGACCTGCGCCACTCGGGCCCTCGGGTCGCGCACGGTCAGGATCCGCGACCCGCTGTTGACCTGCTTGCTGAACAGGATGTTGAGGCTGTGCTCCCGGATCGCATAGAGCAGCCGGCGTCCGAGCGAGCCCACGGGCACGCCACCGCCGCCGCTATAGGTGGTGTGGACGGCAGCGCTGCCGTCCGTGGCCGGGTGGTCGAACTCGAGGTCCTGCGTGCTGCCCGCCGGCCGGCCGACGATCGAGTACGACGGCGAGCTCTGGCCGAAGTAGACGTCCGGCTCGGTGACGGGGATCTGCTGCTCGGGCGGCATCCCGCCGTCGAGGAACTCGGGCACCTCGGTGCTGGAGTCGAGGGCGTCGGTCGGTGCGGCCACGACGCCATAGCCGTGGGTATAGACGAGGTGGTTGTTGGCCCAGGTGGGTCGCGAGACGCCGGACAGGCTCAGCTCGCGCACCGCGATCGCGACGTCCCGCGACGTCCCGTCGAGCGGGTAGCGATCGATGTCGAGCGTCGACTTGAAGCCGTAGTAGGCCTGCAGCTGCTGCTTGACGTTGAACGTAGGGGAGAGCCGGGCGGGGTCGAGGAGCCGGATCTGGGCCGTCGTGCCCGCCTTGGCCTGGAGCGCGCTGCCGTGCAGCGCCGCCTCCTGCGAGGTCGGCGCGCCGTACTGCTGGGTGGTCACCCGGCCGGCGAGCCCGAAGGCGTCCAGCGTCGCCTGCTGGTTGCGGGCGATGAACGGCAGCTCAAGCGTGGCGGCGCTCGGCTGCTCGCGCAGGCGGCTGGTCAGCCACGGCCAAGCGGTGCCGACCAGGAGGCTCGCGACCAGCATCACGGCGACCCCACCGACCAGCAGCCGGAGCCGGCGCAGGAACACGTTGGCCACGAGCAGACCCGCGGTCAGCAGCGCCAGCACCATGAGGACGACCGCGCCCGGCAGCACCGTGTGCACGTCGGTCCACGACGGGCCGGTGACAGACCCGTGGTGCGAGGTCGACACCGCGAAGCGACCGAGCCACAGGCTCGCGGCTGTCAGGACCAGATAGGCGGCGCCCAGGACGGACAGCTGCGCCTTCACGTGCTTGGTGATGCCGGGGCCCTTGCCGCGCAGCCGGAGGCCGCCATAGAGATAGGCCGTCACGAGGGTGGCGACAGCGGCCCACACGACCGTGCTCCGCAGCAGCCCGACCACCAGCACGTGGAACGGCCAGACGTCGACGAAGTAGGAGATGTCGCGGTGGAACTGAGGGTCGGTCACGCCCCACGGCCGGGCGTGCCGCCACAGCAGATAGGTCTGCCAGGCCGACCCTGCCCGGCGCCCGATCAGCACACCCGGGACCAGGGTCGCCGCGACGAGGAGCACCCGATAGGTGCGTCGCTCGGCGTGCTGGAAGCGCCACCGCCACTTCTGGGTCTGCTCATCCGCGCGACGGCGCGGCCGATGGCGCCGTACGACGACCACGCTGGCGGCGCTCGCGGCTCCGGCGAGCACCGCGAACACCACGAACAGCAGCACCCGGGCACCGAGGATCGTGCTGTAGATGCGGCCGTCGTGGAGCGACGCGAACCACAGGTGGTCGGTCTCGAGGGTGACGGCCCAGGAGACGAGATAGGCGACGACGGCGAGGACGAGAAGGGCGAGGAGGAGGCGCAGGGTCCAGCGCCTCAGCCACGCCAGTGCGGCCTCGATGCGGGCCACGGCGGGGTCGTGGTAGGACACGATTGGACGCTAGGCGCGGGACCTGAGCGTTTCGTGAAGTGGCGGGCGGCGCGCGTGGTGGATCGCTGTGACCTTCAGCGCAGCTTGTCGGCCAGGAACGCCAGCACCCGGTCGACGCCCTCCTGTTGCCGGTGCTCGGTGAGCGTGGAGTGCTGCTTGCCGGGGAACTCGACGGCCAGGAAGGCCCCACCGAGCTCGCGGCGCAGGGAGTCGAAGCGGTGCTTGCCGACGGCCGGGTCCTCGAGGAACCGGAGCCCGAGCACCTCCTGGCCCTCGGCAGCCCGCTGCTTGACGATGGCCAGGTCCTCCGGGCTCAGGCCGAGGTCCTCGGCGCGCTTGCGGCCGACACAGAACGGCAGCGAGGGCTGCGCCAGCACCGGGGCGGTCACCGACGGGTCGACCATCATGGCCAGCGCGAAGCCTCCGGTGAAGCACATGCCGACGGCGCCGACCCCGGGCCCGCCGAGCTCCTCGTGCAGGCCCCGGGCGAGCGACCGGAGCCACGACGCGATCGGGGACGTCTGGCCCGCGGCCAGCACCGTGAACTCGCGGCTCAGGCAGGCCTGTGCCATCGACTTCATCATGTAGCCGGTGGTCGGCTCGGCTCCCGGGGTGCCGAACAGGTGGGGCATCACCACGGTGTGGCCCGCCGCGACGACCTCCTCGGCGAAGCCGATCACGCTCGGGGTGATGCCGGGGATCTCGGAGATGACGACGACACCGGGGCCGCTGCCTTTGCGATAGGTCGGGTGCGTCACGCCGTCCGCGGTGTGCTCGCCCGGCGTCCAGCTGTCGAGGCCAGTCATGGCGTCATCCTGACAGGCGCCTGTTGGCCCGGGTGAGAGGATGTCCCGCATGCGCACTTTCGACTTCGAGCTCCGGCCCGGGGAGACGATGCATGTCGAGGATGCGCAGGGGGAGGCCGCTGCAGCCCGCTTCAAGGACGTGCTGGGGCGCTTCGCCAGCGGGGTCACGGTCGTCACGGGCATGACGGACGGTGGCCCGTGCGGGCTCACCGCCCAGTCGTTCGCCTCGGTGTCGCTCGACCCGCCCCTCGTGCTGTTCTGCCCCGCCAAGACCTCGCGGGCCTGGCCCCGCATCGAGCGCTCTGGCCACTTCTGCGTCAACCTGCTCGCTCACGACCAGGAGGCGGTTTCGCGGGTGATGGCCACGCCTGGTGCCGACAAGTACGCCGACGTGACGTGGACGCCGTCACCGGTCTCGGGGTCACCTCTGCTCGACGGGGTGCTCGGCCACGTCGACTGTGCGATCGAGGCGGTTCACGACGCGGGCGACCACGACGTCGTCATCGGCCGGGTGCTCGACCTCGGCGCCACCGACAAGGAGCACGCGCTCTTGTTCTATCGCGGCCGCTACGATCGCACCCACTGACCAGAGCCCGAGCCGAGGGGGTGCAGCGATGCGAACCGGACGTCTGGAGGCGTTCAGCGACGGTGTGCTCGCCATCATCATCACGATCATGGTCCTCGAGCTGCACAAGCCGGAGGGTGACCACTTCGCCGATCTTGCGGTCTCGGTGCCGGGGCTCCTCGGCTATCTCATGAGCTTCGTCTATGTCGGGATCTACTGGAACAACCACCACCACCTGTTCCAGATCACCCAGCGGGTCAACGGCCGGGTGCTGTGGGCCAACCTGCTGCTGCTCTTCTCGCTGTCGCTGATGCCGTTCTCGACAGCGTGGATGGAGGAGACGCACTTCGCGCGTGACCCGGTGATCAGCTATGGCGTCAACCTCTTCGCCGCCGCCCTGTCCTACTTCGTGCTCTATCGCGCGATCCTGTCCTGCGAGGGCCCCGACAGCCACGTGGCCCGCGCCATCACCAGCGACACCAAGGAGCGGCTGTCGCTGGTCCTCTATGCGGCCGGCATCGCGCTCGCATTCCTCCAGCCGCTGCTCGGGCTGGTGCCGTTCGTCGTGGTCGCGCTGATCTGGCTGGTCCCCGACGCCCGGCTCGAGCGCTACATCACCGAGCACCAGCTCGCCGACTAGGCCTGGATCCGGCCAACGGCGCCTGGCCGTCGGGCCAGGCGGTCACACGACGGCGTGGAGCACCCAGTCTGCCGCGCCGCCACCCGGCCCCCTGACGGTGCCGCGCTTGACCGCCCTGGCCCCGGCGCCACGGCCGGCGTTGCGGACCTCGGTCCAGGTCGCGGCGTCCTGGGTCGGGTCGACCGACACGATGACGGGGTGGCCGACGTCCTTGTCGCAGACCCCGACCGAGAGCTCGGTGTCGCCGCGATAGCCCGCGGACTTGAGGGTGACCGCCTTCTCCTGTCGCGGCGACGCGATCGGGACGGCGATCTGGCGCAGCGCGCCGGACGTCGTCGTCGCATAGAGCACGTCCCTGGCCTTGCCGGTGGCGGCGAGCCGGAAGCCGTACTGCAGGGACGCGAGGTCGCCATAGCCGCCGCCCAGGCGGGTGCGGTGCGCGAACCGCGTGGTGCCGTCGCGGCGCAGGGTGAGGTACCACTGCGCCAGCACCCCCCGGGCACTGACGGTGTAGGCGCGGTAGTCGCTGGCGTCGGCGAAGAGGCGGGGGGAGAAGCCGGTCTGGTCGAGGCTGGTCGTCGACACGCCGAGGTCCGAGGACCCGGCGGTGTCCGTCACGGTGACCAGCCGGGGCACGCCGTCTGCGGCGACGGCGACGTAGCGCAGCGCGGTCGCGCCACCACCCCGGTGGAGGGAATAGAACCCGAGCGCATCGAGGTCGACCGGGAGGGCGTCGGGGCTCGACTTGAGCGTGGAGACGGCACCGTTGACGACCACGCGCGACACGACGTGGGCACCGGAGTCGACCCCGACGACCCGCACGCGGCAGGTCGTCTTCGCCGCGATGTCGCTGCTCCCGGTCGCTGCAGCGGCATCGGCTGGCGGCATGCTCGCCAGGGCCCCGAGGAGCAGCACGGCCGCCCCCGCCAGGTGTCCGGCTCGGGCCGCAGGGCGGGGGGACGAGGTCACCGCGTCAGGGTAGCGGGGAGCCGGATCCGAGACCGGTGAGGATTCCTCTTCCACAACCCGGAAAAGTTCGGTTAGCATTACCTTGCCTGACGCACCTAGGGCGCTTCGTGCGGCAGGCGGGATGAACGACGCTCGGCGCTCCGGACCGCTTTTGGGGTTGTGCGGTCCGGGGCGCCGAGCGCATTTCCTGGCCCGGCCGACCGGTCGGACCCTGTCGGCCCCGCGATCAGCAGACCAGCAGCGACACGACCGCCACGAGCACGGTCGAGGCGATCTCGCCGAGCCCGACCTGTTTGGGCGACGGGCGCCAGCGCGGCACGACCGCCGCCCGCGCCGTCAGAGCAGCGAAGACCAGCGTGAGCCACGGCGAGAGCACGGTGACGGCGCCGGCCGCCGCGGCGTGGAAGCCGATGCTGAGCCACCAGAAGGCCCGGTTGTCCCGCTCGCGGATGACGGTCTTGACATAGAACACCGTGCCCGCGAAGTAGAGCAGCTGGACCAGCGCGAGCTCCCAGCCGCGGGTCAGCGGACCCTCGGTGCCGGCGTCGAAGGCCACGACCGTCATCAGAGCGGAGCCGAGCACCGTCGAGAGCCCGGCGAGGACGTCGCGGTCGCGGCGATGGGCGGCCGCCCAGAGGCCCACACCGAGCGGGACGACGAACGCCGGCGCCCAGCGCAGCAGGTCGGGGCGCAGCGCCGCGACGACGGCGCCAAGCACGACCGACGCGACGCCGTACGCGCGCACGGGCGGGAACCAGCGGGCCCGCCGGTTGGCCTTGAGCCACAGGCTGGTCGCGAAGAAGGCGAGATAGCCGACGAACCAGAACGCCGTCAGCGGCAGGTCGACCCACGCGACGCCTCCGGCGAGGATCCCGACGAGCAGCGGCGAGGCCAGCATCGCCCAGGCGCCGTGCTGGTTGGGCACCCAGCCGGGGCCACGGCGCGTCCGGCGGGCAGGAGCAGCGGGCTCAGCCACGGGCCGTGAGGATCAGCGGCCCGTCCTCGGTGATGGCTACGGTGTGCTCCGCGTGGGCGCCGCGGGAGCCATCGACCGACTTGATGGTCCAGCCGTCCTTGTCGATATAGATCTCGTCGGTGGTGTGGAGGAACCACGGCTCGATCGCGATGACGAGTCCCGGCTTGAGGGGGAAGCCGCGGCCCGGGCGGCCGTCGTTGGAGACGTGGGGGTCACCATGCATCGTGCGACCGACGCCATGTCCGCCGAACTGGAGGTTGACGCCGAGCCCGGCGGCGTGGGCGACCGAGCCGATGGCGTGGGAGATGTCGCCGAGCCGGTTGCCGACCACCGCGGCGGCGATCCCCGCCTCGAGGGCGCGGTTGGCCACGTCGATCAGCCGGAGGTCCTCCTCGCGGGGCGTCCCGACCACGAGGCTGGCGGCGGAGTCGGCCACCCAGCCCT
>JAGQUE010000484.1 GCA_020438665.1 Nocardioidaceae bacterium
TGATCTCGTCGGCAAGCAGCAGGTTGGTGAACAGCGGCCCCTCGCGAAAGCTGAGCTGGCCGGCGTGGGAGTCGATGACCATCGAGCCGGTGATGTCACCGGGCATCAGGTCGGGGGTGAACTGCACGCGCCGGGTCTCGACCGAGAGCGCCGCGGCCAGGCTGCGGACCAGCAGTGTCTTGGCGACCCCGGGGACCCCCTCCATCAGCACGTGGCCGCCGGTGAGCAGCGCCACGAGCAGGCCGGAGACGGCGGCATCCTGGCCCACGACGGCCTTGCCGACCTCGGTGCGGACGGCCCCGAGCCGGTCGCGGGCGGCGCGGTCCTCCGCCGAGGACGTCGGTGGCGCGCTCGGGGGGTCGGGGGTGGCGGCGAAGGGCTGCATGTCGCTCATGTACGGCGTACCTCTCTGTCGAGCTCGGCCAGGGCAGTGGCCAGGGTGACCAGGTCCTTGTCGGTGCGCGGGGCATCCGCGTCGGGGCGGAGGAGGTCACGGACCTCCTCGAGGGGACGTCCGGTGTGGCTCACCACTGCCTCCAGCAGCACCTGCGGCTGGTCGGCGGCGCTGGTGGGCAGGTGCAGGTGCTCGGCGATCCGGCGTCGGGCGGCGGTCCGCAGCACGGCCGCCGCGTGGCCGCGGTCGTTGGCCTTGCGATAGAGGCGCCCTCGGCTGTGGGTGGTCTCGATGGCCTTGATCGCCACCGGCAGCGGTTCCGTGGCCAGAGCGCCGAGCCGGCGACCACGCCACACCAGCAGTCCGACGGCGGCCAGGGCGAGGACCCACAGCGCCGGCTTGAGCCAGCGCGGCGCCAGGGCTGACAGCGTCGACCCCTCCCCGGCGGCGAGGTCGTCGATGGACGGGACATACCAGACGAGCCGGTCGCGCTCGCCGAGCAGCCGCAGCGCGGCCGCGGCGTTGTCGCCTCGCAGGATCCGGTCGTTCTCGAGGACGCGCCCCGCCCCGAGCAAGGTGAGGTGGGCCGACGGCGTGCCGATGACGAACCCGGCCTCGCCCCCGAAGCAGCCCTGGGGGGAGGGGTACTCGACCGCGGTCTCCACGTCGATGGCCAGGCCGCCGAGCTGCTCGTCGGTGCAGTCGGCCTCGACGGGCCGGGCCAGGTCGACCGGCGTCCCGGTGGGGATGCCGAGGGCCTCGGAGGTGCTCAACGTGGGCTCGACGAGGATCAGGTGACCCAGCCGGCTGGCCTGCGCGAGCCGGAGGGCGCTGGTCTTGCCCAGCAGCTCGGTCGACGTCACCACCACCGTCGTGTCGGCGTCGATGCCGGCCCCCTCGAGGTCGGCGGCGGACCGGACGACCTGCACGTCGATGCCGCGGTCAGCCAGCACCCGCGCGACCGCTTGGCCGCCGTGGGAGGTCGGGTTGTCGGGGTCCCAGGTGCCGTCGGTCGGGGTGCGCCCACCGGTCAGGGCATAGAGACCGATGCCGAGGGCGACGACGGCGAGCCCGGCGAGCAGCATCCGGTTGCGCGCGAGCCAGCTCATCGGCGCACCAGTCCGGCGAGGTCGTCGTCGAGGTCGAGCACCTGGCGTGCCTGCTCGGCGGTCGCCGTACGGCGGCCGTAGCGCACGAGGTCGAACAGCCGCCCGGCGTCGTCGATCGGGTCGCGCCGGTCGGGGTAGGTGCCGTCGAGCGCGAGGGCCACCTCGTGGGCGGTCATGCCCGGCAGGTCGTCGAGGCGTCCCCGCTCGATCTGGCGGAGCACCAGCGCGCGGAACGCCTCGACCACGGCCTCGGAGAAGCGCCCGTCGGCGAACGCCGCCTCGGCCCGCCGCCGCAGCTCGACCGCCGAGAGGTCGGTGTCCTCCAGCACCGGCCCGGCCTCGGACCTGGCCCGCCGCGAGACCCGGACCCGGGAGAGCAGCCAGATCAGGCCGACGGCGAGCAGCGCGAAGATCAGCAGCGCCGCGGCGTCGACCAGGGGCGGCGTGGACGCGGCGGCGCGGCTGGTGCGGTCGAACAGGTCGCTGAACCAGTTGCGGAGCTGTTGGAGCACGTTCTCCTGGTGGTAGGCGGGCTTGAGCAGCTCGTCGCGCAGCCATCCGCGTGCCTCGGCGGGGGTGGGGTCGAGTGGGGCGGCGACGAAGGCCACGGACCCTGGCAGCGGCAGGCTCACGCGCGGGTGATTCCGGCCCGGGTCATCAGCTCGACGTCGTAGGCCTCCTTGCGCATGCGCTGGTCGAGGTATTGCAGAGCCTGCACCGACGCGGTGAACGGGATCGTGAACGCGGACGCGACGACCTGGGCGAGCCCGCTGCCGACGACGGTGAAGAACAGCAGCAGCCGCCCGCCCTCGACGGCGAGCCCGAGCACCTGGACGCCGATGCCGATGGGGAAGGTGATGAGCTGTGCGGCGAAGCCGACGATGACGGCCGTGAGCAGGGCGATCCCGAACAGCCGCCAGAACTGACGACGGCTGAGCCGCCAGGCTCGGCCGAAGGCTCCGAAGACACCCACGGGCTCGAGCATCAGCGCCGTCGGTGCCAGATAGCCCACCCGCACGAACACGAGCAGGGCCGCTACGACGAGGGCGGGGACGGTGGCGAGGAACCACAGCGCCGTGAGCGCGCCTGAGCCGGCGGAGACGATGAGGACCGAGACGAGGGCATAGAGGGTCATGGCCACCAGCGTGGCGACCATCAAGAACACCGACAGCCCCAGCAGCCGCCAGCGCTTGCCATGGGTGGCGGCCCAGGTCTCACCGAGGGTGAGTCGTCGGCCCACGGCGGCGGCGTTGGCCACGTGGGCGATCATCCCCGTGATCAGCAGGGTCCCGATCGACTGGAGCAGATAGCCGACGACGAGGGCGGCGTAGGGTCCGGCCACGGCAAGGATGTCGGCCGTGGTGGCATCGGCGGAGTAGGGGTCGTCCACCAACGGATTGCTGGTCATGCCGAGCGCGAAGGTCATGATCGAGACCGCGATGATCGGGATCATCATCGACACGGCCGACAGCATGACGGCGGGGCCGACGGTCGCCCGGGCGTTGAACCGGATGATCTTGAAGGCGCCGTCATAGACGTCACCCAGCGTCAGCGGCCGGAGGGGGATCGCGCCGGGCTTGTGGGCCGCACCCCAGAGGAGGGGCGAGGTCGGCACCGGCGGGGGGCCTGCCGGCGCCGGGGCCCAGGGAGGCGGCGGGGCACCCGGGGGACTGGCCCCCGGCGGATTGGGGAACCCACCGCCCGGCGGTGGAAAGTCGGTCCCGGACATCGGCCCCCCTGGCTCCGGCCGGACGGCTCCGGCGGTCTCGTGGCGCCCATCTTGTCAGGTCGCGGGACCCGATTTGGCGCAGGCGTGGATCTCTGCCAAGATAGTCCGGTTGCTCCGGCGGGTTGCCGGGGTGCGTCACACCTTGACTCCTGAATCGTGTCTCCGACGGGCCTCGGTCCGGCGTGAGGTTCCGGTGCTCGAGCGTGCTGCCGCACCGAACCAGGAGACCCGATCAGCCCGACGTCCGTCGGGCGCCACCAACAACCGAGACCGACCCGTTCGCGGGGACGTGTGCTGTGCGAGAAAAAGCGCGACACGCCCGACCGCGGGGGTCGGGAGCGGCGGAGGTGGAGCGAGGCGGGCAGCCCTCACCCGGGGGCCGCTCGAGACAGGACAGCACGCGGTGCCGGAGCGCGAGCCCGGCACGACAGACAGGGACGAGAGAGACAGATGGCGGGACAGAAGATCCGCATCAGGCTCAAGGCCTATGACCACGA
>JAGQUE010000485.1 GCA_020438665.1 Nocardioidaceae bacterium
CAGCGCACCGTGCTGTGCAAGGACCCCTTCCGGGCCACCGACGAGCGCGTGCAGCGACTCATCGACGGCATGTGACCCACCTGCGGAGTCCTCTCAGGTCTCCCCGGTAGGGTGACCGGGCTGCCCGACGACCAGAAGGTGACCGCTGATGCATCGACGTACGACCCGCCTGCTCGCGCCTCTCGCGGCGGTGGGCCTCCTGGCCGCGCTGTCCGCTTGCGGCGACAGCAAGACCGACGATGCCAAGGCGTCCGACTCGGCCAACCCATCGGCGTCGGCGTCCGCCTCGGCCTCGGCGGCCGCCATGACTGACGGCACCGTCGACGGCATCACCGTCACGGGCGAGGTGGGCAGCAAACCCAAGGTCACGTGGGGTGACAGTGGCGTCACGGCGACCGACCCGGTCCGCCAGGTGCTCGTGACCGGTGACGGCGCGACGGTGGAGGCCAAGCAGAAGGTCTTCGTGCAGATCTGGGTGGGCAACGGCACGACCAAGAAGGAGAGCTACACCTCCTACGACCAGGCACCCCAGGTGGTGTCGGTCGACCCGACGCAGACGCTGTCGATCCTGACCGACGCGATCGAGGGACAGCAGGTCGGCTCCCGGGTGCTCGTTGCCGAGTCCGCGGCGGGCGCGTTCGGCGACCCGACCGGCAACAGCGGCCTCGGCCTGGGCAAGGATGACACCGCGGTGTTCGTCATCGACATCATGAGCACCCTGCTGAGCGCCCCCGAGGGCGACACCAAGCAGCCCGCGGCCTGGGCGCCGTCGGTGACCACCGCCAGTGACATCCCGACCGCGCTCGACTTCACCGGGACCCCCAAGCCGTCCGGCAAGTTCCAGATCACCACGCTCATCGAGGGCAAGGGTGCACCGCTGGCCAAGGGCCAGACGGCCTATGTCAACTACCTCGGCCAGGTCTATCAGGGCGACAAGCCCTTCGACCAGTCCTACACGACCGGGCAGCCCTTCAGCTTCGCCGTGGGCGGCGGCCAGGTCATCAAGGGCTGGGACCAGGGCCTGCAGGGTGTTCCTGTGGGGAGCCGGGTGATCGTGCAGATCCCGCCCAGCTGGGGCTACGGCGCAGAGGGCGCGTCGGGCGCCGGCATCAAGGGCACCGACACGCTCTACTTCGTCGTGGACGTCCTCGGCGCAGCGTGAGCCATGGCCGCGGTCCCGAAGAGTGAGCGGCTCCTCAACCTGCTCATCATGCTGCTGGTGCAGCGGCGCTATGTCGCCAAGGACCGCATCCGCGAGATCCTCTACCAGGGTCAGAGCGACGACGCGTTCGAGAAGATGTTCGAGCGCGACAAGGAGGAGTTGCGCAGCCTCGGCGTCCCGATCGAGGTCGGCAACCTCGATGCCTACTTCGACGACGAGCCCGGCTACCGCATCCGCCCCGACGAGTTCGCGCTGCCCGAGATCAGCCTGGCGGCCGACGAGGCCGCTGTCCTCGGCCTGGCCGCCAAGGTCTGGGAGCACGCTCGGCTGGCCGAGGTCACGACCGACGCCCTGCGCAAGCTCACCGCTGCCGGCGTCCCCGTCGACGTGTCCGCCCTCGACATCGTGCAGCCGCGCCTGGCCGCCCACGAGCCGGCCTTCGACGTCTTCTGGGAGGCGACCCACACCCGTACCCCGGTGGCCTTCGACTACCACCGGGCAGGGCAGCCGGTGGCCACCCGACACCTCCAGCCCTGGGGGGTGGTGCGCTACTCCGGACGCTGGTACGCCGTCGGCCTGGACACCGATCGAGGTGAGGAACGCGTGTTCCGGCTCTCGCGGGTCGATGGCGAGCCGAGGCTCGATGGTCCTCCAGGCTCCTTCGACGTCCCCGAGGGCACCGACGTGCGCAGCGTCGCCC
>JAGQUE010000486.1 GCA_020438665.1 Nocardioidaceae bacterium
GAAGGCGTTCGGCCATCCGTTCTCGACCAGAGCCTCGTGGGTGTGCTGGACCCACGACTTCACGTCGTCGAGGACATCGTCCCACGAGCCGGCGATGGTGACGTGGTCGAGTGTCTTGGCTTCGGGTGGTGCGAGGTCGCCGATGACGATCACCTCGAGGGTGTCTGCCAGCGGGGTCAAGGCGAGCTCGGCGAGAAGTGACCGTGCGATGCCGGTGGCGGCTTCGGTGTCGCCAGTGAGTGCGACGAGGCCCTCAGCTTCCAGGTCGAGGTAGAGCTGCCCATCTTCGTCGGGCCGGCCGAGTGTGATGAGTAGCGGTGCAGCGCAGATCTCATCGCTTTCCGGATCGACAGCACTGCCGTTGCGAAGCGTCCAAAGCGCCCCGTCGTTGTGTGATTGCCAGCCCTCGGGCGTCGAATCGTTCGGCTCTTGGAGGAAGACATCGAGGTGGTCCGAACCATGCTGAATGATCCGCGGCCTTGCTTCGGTCCCTGTCGCGGCGAGTGCCTGCGCCAGCTCACCAAGGCACCGACGGAGATCGTCGACGGAGAGGTCGTCGGCCTCGGCCAGCAGGCGCCGATGGAGATCGCGAGCATCGTCCGGGGTAGGTGCTGCCGAAATGCCGGGGGTGCGGGTGCTTGCCTGTCGGCGCCGGCGGCGTACCGTGCGGGTCGCTCCGACCGCGAGTACCGCGCTCAGCATGCCGGCACCGACTATCGCCACTGGTGCCCCGGCGGCCTTCTCGACATGCGGCGACGAGTCCTGCTCTACAGGCGGCACGACCGTCGGCGCGGGCACCAGCTGAGTCGACGGCACCGCGAGCGTCGGCGGCGGGTCATCTCGCGGCGGTTCGACCTCGCTGCTGACCGGCGGCGCATGCTCCGACGGAACTGGAGTCTCGACCTGAGCCGGAGGTTCGGTGAGGACCGGTCCGCCCGCTGGCTGCGCGCCCGGCACGGCGGGAGCGCAGAGTTGCTGGCCTGGAAGGATCAGGTTGGGGTTGCCCGGCTGGACGAGTCGGTCCTGGTTCGCCTCGATCATGGTGAACCAGTAGGGGGCGGTCTCACCGTCGGTCGGGTCGACACCGGTGCTTGCCGCGAGCTGCTCCTCAGCGAGGCTCCAGAAACTGTCGCCCGGCTCGACGGTGACCTCGGACGTTTCCACAGGGGTGTTGGTAGCGACTGGTGAGGCAAGGCCCGGGGTTGCATCGGTGGGTAGTTCGAGGATCCAGCCCGGATGGACGAGGTCGCTACCGGGCTGGATCACGTCGCCGGTGTTCATCGTGCGGCCGACGTTGAGGTCGCGGATCTCTCGCCAGCGGTAGCCGTCGCCGAGGGTTCGTTCGGCAATCGCCCAGAAGCTGTCGTGTCGCTCGACGACCACCGTTGGCCGCGCGACTTGCGGTGTCGCCGCAGGGGTGGGGTCAGGGGCAGCCGGCGGCGCAGCCGTCACGACCTCCACGGGTGCAGCGGCCGGAGCGACGAGAGCGACAACCGGAGTTGGCGGAGCGGGGCTTGCCATGGCTGCAGTCGGGGAGAGCGCTGCGGCCATCATGGCGACACTGGCCACCAAGCGCCCGGCTGCAGCCTGGAAGCCGGGCATCACAGGCAGATGGACAGAGGGTCGGCGGCGGGCGACGGCGACCACTTCCGCGGTTATGGCGAGCGCGATTTGGGCCCATGCAATCCAGGCGATGACCGCGAGGGTCTTGACGATCACGTCGTCACTGATGCCGGATCGCAGTGCCCGTTCGAGGCTCGAGATGTCGGGAGCCGAGGTTGGTAGTGGCCAGCCGACCCAGGAGGTGAGCGCGAGTGGTGCACCGATCAGGAGTCCAAGGAGGAGCGCGAGCGATCCGAATCCTCGGGCGATGGCGGAGATGCGTGTCATGGCGTTTCCTCGTCGAGCGCAGTTGCGGTCTGGGTGACGATGACGGTGCGATCAGGCACCGGGAGAATGAGCATTGGCTGGGTGACGGTCACGGTCACCGTCACGGTCGTGCCGTCCACGGTGACCGTGCCGAATGCGTCGACCTCGTCGAGGTACGCCAGGGCACTCGCCTCGGCGCGGACGGGGTCGAGGACCGTTGCGCCAGTGGATCGCAACGAGGTGAGGTCGATCTCCTGGGCGCCAGCTCGTGCGGCCTTGGCGGCGTAGCTCCGGGCTTGACCTTGTGCGGCAACGACCTGTCCGCCGTCGTAGGCCATCCCGGCGACCATCACGAGCGCAACGGCGACGATGGCAACGAACCCGGTGATGCTGCCGCGATCGCCTGTCGCTCGAGGTGCCATCACCCGTCTCCTCGGTGGCGGTCGATGACCTCGACCGTTCGCGCTTGGAACGTGCGGGTGCCTGGGACGCCGAGGAGGGTCACGTCGGCCATCGATGCGTCGCAGGTGACGGTGACGGCGACGGTGCCACCGGCGGTGAAGTGGTTGGTGTCGACGTCGACGGTGAGGGTGTTGCACTTCACGCCGGCGGCGCTGAGGTTTGCTGCGGCCACCTCGTGGGCGTCGTGCTCAGCGTCGACCGGGTGTTGCCGAAGGGACGCGGCGCGGGCGGCCTCCGACGCGGCGCGGTGGACGTCTCCGTCAGCCTCGCTGACCCGGCCCGCGTAGACGACCAGGAG
>JAGQUE010000487.1:0-351 GCA_020438665.1 Nocardioidaceae bacterium
GGCTGTTGCGCAGCTGGGGGACGACGAGCCAGACGGCCTGTCGGCGGGGGCGGCTGAGGTCGGTCCACTGGGTGAGGACGCCGAGCTGGTTGTACCGCGCGAGGGGGGAGACGTCGGTGAGGAGGACGGGCTGTTCGCTGTCGGCGCCGTCCATGGCGGCCTCGACGGCAGCGGTCACTGCTGGCACAGCGCGTTCGACGAGGGTGGCCAGCCCGACGGCGGGCCTGGTGCCGGCTGCGGCGGCGTCGGCGGCCTGCACGCTGGACCAGCGCATACCGACCGCTGCGGCTTGGTCGTGGAGGGCGCGCAGGAGGACCTCGGTGATGTCGACCTGGTGGGCGGCGTACTCGC
>JAGQUE010000487.1:393-1937 GCA_020438665.1 Nocardioidaceae bacterium
AGGAAGGAGCGGCGGGCGCGGCTGTCGCGTAGCCGTTGTCCGGCGACGCCGGCGGTCGAGACCGGGGCGGTGTCGAGGACGAGGCGGGTGGGTTGGCGGGTGCCGAGGCCGGTGGTGTCGGCGCTGGAGGTGAGGCTGCGGTAGGCGCGCAGGGTGGCGTCATAGACCAGGGCGACGTCGGCGGCGGCGACGACCTCGTCGAGGTCGGGCCGGTCCGGCAGCGGGGCGAGTGCGGGGAAGCGGGCCCGGACGCGGTCCTGGACGGAGCGGGGGCTGAGCTGCTGGTGGGCGGCGACCCCGCGCAGGGTGAGCGCGACGGCACGGGCGGCGGGCAGGTCGCGGTGGTGGAGCTCGCCGGCGCCGGAGGCTGCGGCGCGGGTGGAGACGCCGGCGGCGAGCCGGGCGCCGTGGGGCGGCCGGAGCATCGGCAGCCGCGCCGTCAGGCGGTCGCGGCGGGTGGCGGCGAGGCGGGCGGTGACGATGTCGGCGGGGACGAGCAGGTCGTGGTGGGTGCCGGTCTCGGCGGCGACGAGCCGGTCGGCTTCGCGGGCCATGGACTCGGCGACCTCGAGGAGGGTTGGGTCGTCGGCGATGAGGGACATGTGGCCGTCGCGGCGGCGGGTGTGTAGCGGCTGGGACTCGTCGTCGGCGCGGGCGAGGGCGCGCTGACGGTCCAGGACGGCGCGGAGCATGCCTTGGACGAGGCGGTGCTCGTCCTGCTCGGCGGTGCTGTGCGGCAGGCCGCGGGCGGTCATCGCCGCGAGCAGGGTGGCGGTGAGCTCGTCGACGGTGGCGACGCCGCCGAGCTCGGTGAGCCGCTCCCGGACGAGGTAGTCGAGCTTGGTGAGCAGGGTCAGGGTGCGGGGGTTGCCGGCCCACCCTTCCTGCAGGCCGGTGAGGAGCTGGGTCGCTCGTGCGGGGGTGACGGGCGTGGGGAGGTGGGCGGCGAGCTGGGCCTGGGTGGCGAAGGCATCGAGGTCGGTGCCGATGCCGAGCAGGAGGCGGGCCATGGCGCGACGGGACTCGGAGCGGCCCTTGCCGGTGTGCGCCAGCAGGGCCTCGGCGGCATCAATGGGGGACGGGAGGGAGGCCGCGGTGGCGGCCGGGGTGAGCCCGCGTAGGGCGTCGGCGAACTTGGTGCGCCACTGCTTGGCGCGGGCCTTGACCTCCTTGCGGGTGACGTCGGCTGCGCCGGAGAGCATGTTGAGGCGGACGGCGTCGACGGCGACGAGGTCGGCGACCGTGGTGACCCCGAGGGGCTCGATCGCGGACAGGGCCCGGGCCGAGAGTCCGGCCTTGTCGAGGCGGGTGTCGAGGGTGGCGGCGGCGGCGAGGTCGTCGGCGTTGTCCGGGATGGTGGTGGCCGAGGCGGGGAAGGCCGCCTCCCACTCGCGGAGCATCTCGGCGGCGGTGTGGTGGCGCTTGTCGGCGTCGCGGGCGAGGGCCTTGGCGAAGAACCGCGCCATTGGCTTGCTGATCGTGCGGTCGAAGGCCTTGGCGTCGATGGTCACGTCGTCGGTGATGGTGGCCGGGTGCGCGGTCCC
>JAGQUE010000488.1:0-2083 GCA_020438665.1 Nocardioidaceae bacterium
GGCGTCAGCAGGCACGAGCGCATCACGGACGCGGTCGTGCGCGACAAGTACGGCGTCGCTCCCGGGCAGTACGCCGACTTCGCGACCCTCCGTGGCGATGCCAGCGACGGCCTGCCCGGGGTGGCGGGCGTCGGTGAGAAGACGGCCGCGTCACTGCTCCGCAAGTTCGGTGACCTGGCCGGGATCGTGGCAGCGGTCGACGACCCCGAGGCCGAGGTCGCGCCGGGGCTGCGGACCAAGATCACGGCAGCCGCCGACTATCTCGCGGTGGCACCCGAGGTCGTGGCGGTCGCCCGCGATCTCGACCTGGGCGACGTCGACACCACGCTCCCGTCGACACCGGACGACCACGCTGCCGTGATCCAGCTGAGTGAGCGGTGGGGCCTCGACTCCCCCCTGGCACGGCTGGTCGAGACGATGACGACCGTCGCCCACGACAGCTGACGGGAGCCATCCCACCGGTCGGGCGCGTGATCCGGTCAGTCCACGGTCGAGTAGGCCACCACGCCTCGGCGCATCGCCCTGACCGCCTCGCGGGCAACGTCGCGCACCGGCGACCCCGCGGCGGCATCGGCGACCTGCCCGGCCAGGTCGATCACCTGCTTGACCCAGCGGACGAAGTCACCAGCCGACAGCTGGGTGTCCCCCAGGACGTCGTCGAGGGCGTCGCCGGAGGCCCAGCGCCACGCGACCCAGGCGAACCCGGGGTCGGGCTCGCGCAGGAAGTCGAGATGGTGGTCGCGCTCGACGTCGGCCAGCAGCCGCCACTCCCGCCGCATCTGGTCGAGCACCCTGCCGATCGCTCCGCCCGGGATGCGCGGAGCAGCATCGTCGGTGCGCCGCGCCTCGAACACGAGCGCCGACAGGCAGGCAGCCAGCTCGGCGGCCGTCAGGCCGTTCCACAGCCCTCGTCGCAGTGCCTCGGCGGCGACGAGGTCAAGGTCGCTGTAGAGCCGCATCAGGGGTCGGCCGAGGTCGCTGACGCTGTCGCCGTCGAGGTAGTGCAGCGAGTCGAGCACGTCGCAGACCCGGTCGAACGTGCGAGCCACGGTGTTGGTGCGCTGCTCGACCCGGCGCTTGAGGGTCGCGGTGTCGCGTTCCAGCTTGAACCACCGCTCGGCCCAGCGACTGTGGTCCTCCCGATCGGGGCAGCCGTGGCAGGGGTGCGCCTTGAGCTCGGCCCGGAGCTGGGCGATCTCGCGTTCCGCGACCGGGTCCATCGCGAGGTCCCGGCGCCCCGAGCGGGGTCCGCGGGGGCCGTCGAGCAGGTGGGTGCGCTCCCGTAGCGCGGAAGCCAGGTCGCGTCGCGACTGCGGGTTGCGACCGTTGAAGTGCTTGGGCACCCGGAGCCGGGCGACAGGTTCGACCGGGGTCGGGAAGTCGGGCAGGGCGAGCCGGCGGGCCTGCCGTTCGACGGTGAGCACGTAGGGCCTGATCTCGTCGCCGCCGGTGCCGGGGTCGATGACGACGGCCCACCCGCTGAACTTGCCGGCCGGCACCATGATCACGTCGCCAGGCTTGAGCCGGGTCAGCGAGGCGGCCGCCTCGTCGCGCAGGTCGGCACGCCGAGACTTGGCAGCCCCCTTCTCGACATCGGAGATCCGCCGGCGCAGCCGGGCATAGTCCATGAAATCGCCGCGGTCGCACGCTGCGGCGTCGGCGTAGCCCGCCAGGGCGTCCTCCGCCTTGTGGAGCTGGCGGGCCAGGCCGACGACCGCCCGGTCGGCCTGGAACTGGGCGAACGACATCTCCAGCAGCTCACGCGACCGGGCGCGGCCGAACTCGTGGACGAGGTTGACCGCCATGTTGTAGGACGGCCGGAACGACGACCGCAACGGATAGGTCCGGGTGGAGGCCAGTCCGGCCAGCTCGCGAGGATCCGACCCGGGCTGCCACAGCACGACCGCGTGGCCCTCGACGTCCAGGCCGCGACGCCCCGCGCGCCCGGTGAGCTGGGTGTACTCCCCCGGCGTGATGTTGGCGTGGGTCTCGCCGTTGAACTTCGTCAGCTTCTCGAGGACGACGGTGCGTGCGGGCATGTTGATGCCGAGGGCGAGCGTCTCGGTGGCGAAGACGACCTTGA
>JAGQUE010000488.1:2210-7022 GCA_020438665.1 Nocardioidaceae bacterium
GTGCCGGCACTCGGACTCCACGAACTCATAGATCTCGTCGCGCTCGGCCGGGGTCGTGAGGCGGGTGCCCGCCTGGAGGCACTGCTTGACCGCAGCGTCGCAACCGGCCCGGCTGAAGATGAACACGATCGCCGGCAACAGGCCCTCGCGGTCGAGCCGGTCGACGACCTGGGTGCGGCTCGGGATCCACACCCGACGGCCGTTGCCGACAGAGCGCGGGTTCTTGGAGGCTCCCGGGTTTCCCTTGCGCGGCGACCGGCGGTCGCGCATCAACCGGCTGCTGGCCCAGTCGTCGCGAGCGACACGAAGGAGCTGGTCGTTGACGGGCGCGCCTTCACGCACGAATCCGGCGGCCGCGTCGACGTCGGAGGAGGCGAAGAGGTCCATCATCCTGCTGCCGACCATCACATGCTGGAACAGCGGCACCGGGCGCCGCTCCTCGACGATGGTGGTGGTGTCGCCGCGGACGGTCTCGAGCCACTCGCCGAACTCCTCGGCGTTGGAGACGGTCGCCGACAAGGACACCAGCGTGACCGACTCGGGGAGGTGGATGATGACCTCCTCCCAGACGGCCCCGCGCATCCGGTCGGCGAGGTAGTGGACCTCGTCCATGACCACGAAGCCCAGCCCGAGCAGGGTGCGCGAGCCGGCATAGAGCATGTTGCGCAGCACCTCGGTGGTCATGACGACCACGGGGGCTTCGCCGTTGACGGTGTTGTCACCGGTCAGCAGCCCGACCCGGTCGGCGCCGTACGCCGCCACCAGGTCGTTGTACTTCTGGTTGGACAGCGCCTTGATGGGGGTCGTGTAGAAGCACTTGCGGCCGGTCGCGAGGGCCAGCTGGACGGCGAACTCGCCCACGATGGTCTTGCCGGAGCCGGTCGGCGCGGCGACCAGCACCCCTCGACCTTCCTCGATCTCGCGGCAGGCACGGGCCTGGAAGTCGTCGAGCTGGAAGGGGTAGCGGTCGATGAACTCGTGGAAGACGGGGTGCTCGCGGCGCGCCCGAAAACGCGCGTAGCCCTCGGCGGGCGACGGCTGGTCGGTCATCGCCGGACCGCCCGGGTCGTCATGCGAGCACCGTGAGCGCGCCGGGAACGCACTCGACGGTCAGCGGCAGCGGACCGAACCGCTCCCCGTCGGCGTAGGCGATGATGCCCGGCGACGCGACCGTGACGCGGCGCACCCGGTGGTGCTCATACTGCGGGTGGGAGGTGTGGGTCCCCTTGAACAGCTTGGGATAGGTCTTGAGCAGCTCGATGCGGCTGAGGGGCTTGATGATCACTACGTCCAGCATGCCATCGTCGAGAAGGGCGCCCTCGGTGATGCGCAGGCCGCCGCCGAACGACGGACCGTTGCCCACGGCGACCAGATTGGCCTCCAGCTGCCGCTCCACCCCATCCAGCTCGAGGGTATAGGCGAGGGGCTTGAGGACCCTGAGCTCGGCAAGGGTAGCCAGGTTGTAGCGCATCTGGCCGCGGGGCCAGGCCATGGCGTTGGCCCGCTCGTTGACGATGGCGTCGAAGCCGGCCGCGAGCACGGTGATGAAGTAGGTGGAGCCCGACCGTGCCAGGTCGAGGACCCTGGTCCGCCCGGCGATGATCCGGTCGGTGGCGGCCTCGGGGTCTCGGAGTGGGATGTCGACATAGCGCGCCACGTCGTTGCCGGTGCCGGCCGGCAGCACGCCCAGTCGGGTCGACGTCCCGGCGACCGCCTGGATGCCGAGATGGGCGATTCCGTCACCACCGCAGACCACGAGTGTCTCGAGGCCGTCGGCGACGCACTGGCGGGCCAGGTCGAGGGCCTCGTCGGCGTCACGACCGGCGATCGAGCGTACGACGAACCCCGCGGCCCGCAGCCGGGCCAGCGCGATGTCGCGCACCCGCAGCGCGCGGCCCTTGCCGGCGGTGGGGTTGGTGAGGAGGGCGATCTCCCGGGTCACGAGGCGAGACTAGCGGCCAGAACCGGCACGCTTGCTCGCGTCACGCCCGACGTTGAGCACCGCCGACATCTTGTCGGGATGTCCCCCGAGGGCCAGCGCGAGCCGGCCGAGTGCGTCCAGCACCCGGTCGGCGGTGAACTCACGACCGGGGACCAGGAGCGTCAGGCGCCCGTCATAGGCAACCAGATGGACCTGGCCGTGCCGCCATGACTGGTGGGCCCGGCTGCGGAGCTGGTCGTCGGCCACCGGCGCGGGGTAGGCCTCGTCCACGGCGAGGAGGTCGCACGCGGCAGCGGGCTCGCTCTCGGCCTGGAGGTGGCCGGGCACGAGTGCCCCCACGCCGATCGCGGTCTCGGGGAACCAGGTGACGTCGGCCTCGCCCAGCCATGGGGGCAGGTCGAAAGGGTCGACGGGCTCGGGGACGACGCTCACAGTGGCGAGGCCTCGTCGTCGTCCCACTGCTCGGTCGAGTTGGCGCCCCGGCCCCGGGCACGGTCGCTCAGGCGGGCGATGAACTCGGCGATGAAGAACAACAGCACCATCGGCACGGCGAGGAACAGCATCGAGAACGGGTCGGTCGACGGGGTCGCCACGGCGGCGAAGACGAACGTGCCGACGATGATGAACGGACGGTACTTGGCCAGCGCCTTGCCCGGCACCACGCCGGCGAGGTTGAGCAGCACGACGAACACCGGGATCTCCATCGCCACGCCGAAGACGAGCAGCATTCGAGTGACGAACGAGAAGTACTTCGCGAAGTCGACGAGGCTGGTGATGTCGGCCGGGGTGAAGCTCAGCAGGACCTGGATGCCCTTGGGCAGGACGTAGTAGCCCAGGGCGACACCGGCCATGAACAGCGGCCCGGCGATCACCATGAACACCCGGGACCACTTGCGCTCGTGGGGGTGCAGACCCGGGACCAGGAAACCCCAGATCTCGGCCAGCCAGAACGGCGATGACGCGACGACGCCGGCCACGCCGCACAGCTTGAGCTGCAGCATCAGTGGCCCGCCGACATCGTTGATGACGGCCTCGGTGGCGACCTTCTCCCCCAGCATGGTCCGGGCGCGGTTGTAGGGCTCGAAGATGAGGTCGAACAGCTGGTTCCAGAAGAACAGCGCCAAGATGGTGGCCACGACGAGATAGAGGGCCATCCGGATGATGCGGGCGCGCAGCTCCCGCAGGTGGTCGGACAGGGCCATCCGGCCGTCGTCGCCGACCGCGTGGTGCGGGGTGCCGCGCAGGACGTTGAAGATGCCCGTCAGCGACACGAACGGCTCCGGTCAGGCAGTCGTGTCATCGCGACGCTCACGCGCCGCGCGCTCGGCGTCCTGGCGGGCCTGGAGCTCACGCTGCTCCGGGGTCAGCAGGTCGTCGTCGCTGTCGTCGTCGGTCAGCCCCTTGGTCTCGGCCTTGAAGATGCGCAGGGCCCGACCGCTGCCGCGCGCCAGCTCGGGGAGCTTGGAGGCACCGAAGATCAGCACCAGGATCACCAAGATGATGATCAGCTCGGGGGTGCCGAGGTTCCAGAGAAGGGGAGTCAGCATGTCGGTCCTCACAGGGGTTCTTTCCGGTTGCGATCCATCGTAACCGTCAGGGGTGGGGGTGGTCGGTGTAGAGCCGCAGCGCCGCCGCGGCGGAACTCTGGAGGGACGCGGCGCGTTCGGGTGGGTCGAGGACAGTAGCGTACGGCGCCAGTCGCAACAGCAACCGGTCCAGCCACCGCGGGTCGGCGATCAGCATCGTCACGTCGAGGACCCCGCCGCGCCGTCGTCGCACGCTCTCGACGGGGTAGTAGTCGGGCACCCACCGCGCGGGCGGCTCGAGCCGGAGGGTGACGTGGGTGGCCTCGGAGTCCTGCAGGAACAATCCGTCGGCGAGCGGCCGGTGGGCCGACGGCGCTGTCACGACGCGGCTGTCGAGGATCGTGGCCGACTCGATCCGGTCGAGCCGGAACAGCCGTGGCGCCTCGGCGCTGTGGCACCACGCATCGAGGTAGTCGAACCCGTCGGAGGACGGCAGCCCGTGGGGGTCGACCACCCGCTCCGACACCTCGTCCCGGGCCGGGACATAGTAGGTCAGCCGCACCTGGCGGCCGCTCTCCACCGCGTCGGCGAGGCGAGCTCGCAGGGCGGCGAGCTCATCGACGCGGTCGCCGACGTCGACCAGTTCGGCGCCTCCGGCCGCGGCCACCTCGAGCTTGCTGAGCGCCCGGTCCAGGACCTCGCGGGTCTGCTCGTCGGACCCGTCGCGCATCGCCCTCAGCGCGACGATGAGCGCACTGGCCTCGGTGGGCGTCAGTCGGAGCGGCCGGGCGAGGTAGTCGGCGTTGGAGACGCGGATGACGCCGTCGCCGTCGGGATCCTCGAGCGCGTCGAGGTCGACGTCGATGAGATCCCCCGGATATCCGCCGGGGAGCCCACACATGAACAGCACCCGGAGGTCGCGGAGCAGCTGCTCGGGCGACAGGCCCAGCTCGCGGGCGGCGTCCTCGAGACGGGCCTCGCCCCGGGTGTGGAGGTAGGGCACGAGGGTGAGCAGCCGCGCTACCTGCTCCTTGGCCCCTGCCCCGGCCGTGCTCATGACGCCTCCACCACGGCGCGGAGACGTCGGACGACCTCGTCGCGCAGCTCTTCGGGGCCTTCGACATAGGCGTCGGCGCCGAAGGACAGCACCTCATCGGCGAGATCGGCTTCCTCGACCGTCACGCGGTCCCAGCCCGATGCGTCATCGGGGCCCGGGACATCGAGCTCGACGGCGACGGCCTTGCGGCGGAGCCCGTGGCCGGCACCCTCACGGAGCAGGAGCGTCGCGGGAGCCACCGCCCGAGGCGGGGCGAGCCGGTGGGCGACGCTGCGCACGTCGGTGCC
>JAGQUE010000489.1 GCA_020438665.1 Nocardioidaceae bacterium
GCGCTGCGCTGGATGGGCAACCTGGTCACCGATGCCGACCGGGATGCTGCGGCACGGGTGTGGCGCTTCGCGGGGCGGCGGTCGCTGGCTCGCGAGGGACGCCCGCTGTTCGACTAGGTCGCTCCGGCCCGGCGTCCCGGTGCCGGCGCCAGGAGCCGACCGGGTCGACGGCCCAAACCAGGCCGCTGTGCACCGGTGGGCTGGCCAGCAGCAGTGCCAGCCCGGCGGCGCCGGCCACGGTCACCGGCAGTCCGACCCCGACGTGGCCGGTCGCCCAGAGCGGCCACGGGCTCATCCCGACGACGTGGCCCACGAACCCATGGAACAGATAGACCACCATCGTCGCGGCGCCCATCCGGGTGAACCACGTCCGGCCTCGGGGGACCAGCGCGATCACGCTCAGCGCCCCCACCAGGCCGATCGTCATGACCGCCAGCCGCACCCACATGGCCGGGAGCGGCGACCAGCCGAGGTCGTCATATCCGGCGTCGTAGTAGAGGAACGCCGTGCGGGTCCACTCGTCGGTGAACCGGGCCAGCACGAAGATCGTGGCGAGCGCACCCACCGCGACCCAGCCGGCCACGCGGTGGTGGAGCCAGGCCAGTCCGCGTCGAGCCAGGAACAGGCCGACCACGAAGAACGGGAGCAGGCCCAGGGCTCGGGCGCACAGAAGACCTGGCCCGACCACAGCCCGCCGATGAGGCTGACCCCGACCGACAGTGGAAGCGCCACCCAGTGCAGGCGCAGCGCCGGGGTGGCCAGCCGCCACAGGAACAGCACCGGCAGGTACCACATCGACCAGTGCGGGACGAGCCAGAGCGGATCGTGCAGCTGCTCGCCGAGCGTGAGCCGGAAGGCATAGAGCGCCGGCTCGAAGAGCAGGTAGGGCAGCCCGACCGTGGTGACCAGGGACATCAGGTGGCGGCGGTCTCAGCGGAAGCTGGGGGAGAAATGGCCGGTGATGAGCACGAACGCCGGGATGTGCCAGAAATAGACGAAGTTGTAGAGCCACTCGCCGGCCGCCCCGTCCTTGAGCAGGCCGATCGCGTGGCCGACGACCACCAGCGCCACGAGGACGAACTTGGTGTTGTCGAGCCACGGGTCACGGGGACGGGACGCCGGCGCGGGCACGCGGACGGTCGTACCCGGCGCGGTCGTGGGTCATGCCGTGGCACTCCTCACCCAGGCCGGGCGGCACGGCGGGTGGGTCGACGGCCGGCCTGGGATGGGCCACTAGGTTGGACCCATGACGGGGCTCCCTCGGCAGCAGCGGGTCGCTGCCTATGCGGTGATCATGCGCGACGACCAGGTGCTGCTGTGCCGGCTGTCGCGGCGGATCAGCTCCGAGGAGCGGTGGACCCTGCCCGGGGGCGGCGTCGAGCACGGTGAGGACCCCCACGACGCGGTCCTGCGCGAGATCGTCGAGGAGACCGGGATCACCGCCCAGGTGAGCGACACCGCCCACGTCTATTCGGCCCACCTGCCCGCCGCGTGGCGCGCCGGCAGCCGCGTGGACGCCCACGCGCTGCGGATCGTGTTCGACGGCTGGGTCCCGCGGGACGCCCCCGAGCCGCGGGTGCTCGAGATCGACGGCTCGACGGTCGAGGCCGCCTGGAAGCCGCTATCGGGGATCCTCGACGGCACGGTCCCGGTCGTCCCGTTGGTGACCGAGGCGCTCGCCGACCACCACCCCTTCCGGCTGCAGCGCATCGCGGCGTACGCCCTGGTCGTGCGCGACGGGGAGATCCTGTTGACGCGGATCTCCCGGCGCGGCCACCACGCCGGCGAGTGGACGCTGCCCGGAGGCGGCATCGACCACGGCGAGCCGCCCGCCGAGGCGCTGGCGCGCGAGGTCCGCGAGGAGTGCGGCGTGGCGTGCGAGGTCGGTGCGCTGCTCGACGTCCACGACCTGCACTTCGCGGGCACCGCACCGTCGGGCCGCCAGGAGGACTACCACGGCATCCACCTCATCTTCGCGGGGACCGTGGCCGCGGACGCCGAGCCCCAGGTGGTCGAGGTCGACGGGACCACCGACGCCGTCGCCTGGGTGCCGCTCGCCGACGTCAGGTCGCGGAGCCTTCCCGTCACCGACGTGGTGCTGGCCGCCGTCCGCACGCTCGGGTGAGGATGACCGCGTGAGCGACGCGGGCACCGGTGACCTCGTCGCGGCCCTGCGCGGCCGCGGGGTCATGGACGTCGACGACTCGGTGTTGACGCGGGCGCTCTATGCCGCCGACGCGTCGCTGTATCGGGTGGTGCCGCGGGTCGTCGTACGCCCGCGGCATCGCGACGAGGTGCTCGCAACCCTGGAGGTCGCCCGGACCCTGGGTGTGCCGGTGACGATGCGCGGGGCCGGTACGTCGATCGCGGGCAACGCCGTGGGGCCGGGCATCGTGATCGACACCGCGCGTCACCTCGACCGCGTCGTCGCGCTTTCGCAGGCGGAACGCACGGCGACCGTCGAGCCGGGCGTCGTGCATGCGCGACTCCAGGCCGCCGCGGCGCCGTTGGGGCTGCGCTATGGCCCCGACCCGTCCAGCCACACCCGCTGCACGGTCGGCGGCATGCTCGGCAACAACGCCTGTGGCTCGCGGGCCCTCGGCTATGGCCGGACCGCCGACACCGTCCGGGGACTGACGGTCGCGTTCGGGTCCGGCGAGGTGGTCTCCCTGCCGGCCGGGGGTGACGGCGGCTCCCCGGTGGGCCGGTCACTGCTCGACCTCGCCGAGGCACACCTGGGCGCGGTGCGCACCGGCTTCGGCCGGTTCTCCCGGCAGGTCAGCGGCTATGCACTCGACCAGCTGCTGCCCGAGCGCGGCGGCCGCGTCGACCGGTTCCTCGTCGGGAGCGAGGGCACGCTCGGGGTGGTGCTCGACGCCACCGTCGACCTGGTGGAGCAGCCGGCCGCGACGCTGCTCCTGGTGCTCGGCTATCCGACGATGGCCGCAGCCGGCGACGCCGTACCGGCGCTGCTCGCGGCGGCCCGCGACCAGGAGTGGGGGCTGATCGCGTGCGAGGGCCTCGACGTGCGCATCGTCGATCTGGTCCGACGCCGGCGCGTGGTCCCGGACCTGCCCACCGGGTCGGGCTGGCTGTTCGCCGAGGTGGCCGGGGCCTCGAACGCGGTGTGTGAGGACGGCGCCGCGCGACTCGTCGTCGCGAGTGACGCGCTGGGCCATCGGCTCGTGGCCGACCCGTCCGAGGCCGGTGAGCTCTGGCGGATCCGGGAGAACGGTGCCGGGCTGGCCGCCCGCAGCCTCGACCGGCCCGCGCACGCCGGTTGGGAGGACGCGGCCGTCCCACCGGAGCACCTCGGTGCCTGGCTGCGCGACTTCGACGACCTGCTGGCCGGGCACGGGCTGGCCACCGTGCCCTATGGCCACTTCGGCGACGGCTGCGTGCACGCCCGGATCGACTTCACCTTCGACGAGGCGGGGCGGCAGCGGTTCCGTGACTTCCTCACCGAGTCGGCGGTGGCGCTGCGCCGCTATGGCGGCTCGGTGTCGGGGGAACACGGCGACGGGCGGGCGCGGTCTGAGCTGCTGCCGCTGATGTATGACGCCGAGGCGATGCAGCTCTTCGCCGCCGCCAAGGCGATCTGCGACCCCGACGGGTTGCTCAACCCCGGCGTCCTCGTCGACCCGGCGCCGCTGGACGCCGACCTGCGTCCGGCCCGGCCGCGACATGAGCCGCCGCTCGCGCTGCGCCTGCCGCACGACGCGGGGTCGCTGGCCGACGCGGTCCACCGCTGCACCGGGGTCGGCGCCTGCGTCGCCCCGCGGCCGAGCGGCGTCATGTGTCCGTCGTACGCCGCGACCCGCGAGGAGAAGGACGGCACGCGTGGTCGCGCCCGCGTGCTCCAGGAGGCGCTCGACGGGACGCTCGTGCACGGCCTCGACGACCCCGCCGTGCACGAGGCGCTCGACCTCTGCCTGGCCTGCAAGGGCTGCGCCAGCGACTGCCCCACCGGGGTCGACATGGCCACGCTGAAGGCGGAGGTGCTGCAGCAGACCTATGCCCACCGGCGGCGGCCTCGGTCCCACCGGGTGCTCGGGGCGCTGCCGCGGTGGCTGGCGCTGACCGGCTGGGCCGCGCCGCTCCGCTCCCGCCTGGCCTCCTCGCCCGTCGCCGCGGCCGCCCTCAAGGCGTTCGCCGGTGTCGACCGGCGCCGCAGCCTCCCCGTGCCGGCGCCGCGCCCCCTGCGGACGTCCTACGAACGGGCAGCCGGGGCGACCACCCCCGATGACGTCCCGGGTGTCCCGGATGTCTGGGTCTGGGCCGACACGTTCACCGACGGGTTCCGCCCCGAGGCGGCGGCGGCCGCGATCCGGGTCCTGGCCGACGCGGGGCTGCAGGCCCGGGTCATCCCCGACCGAGCGTGCTGTGGGCTCACCTGGACCAGCACCGGCCAGCTCGACACGGCACGCCGGGTCCTCGGCGACGCGGTCAGCGTCCTCGCGCCGTACGTCGCCTCCGGCGCGCGCGTCATCGGGCTGGAACCCTCGTGCCTGGCCTCGCTCCGCTCCGACGTGGAGCAGCTGCTCGACGACCCCGCTGCCATCCTCATCGGTCGGGGGGTGCTGACCCTGGCCGAGGTGCTCGGCGACGTGGGGTGGGTGCCGCCGGACCTCGGCGGGCTCGCCGTCGTGGCGCAGCCGCACTGCCACCACGCCTCCGTCCTGGGCTGGGACGCCGACGAGCGCCTGCTGTGCTCGGCCGGCGCCGACCTGACGGTCGTCGGCGGCTGCTGCGGCCTGGCGGGCGGCTTCGGCATGGAGCGGGGTCACTATGAGATGTCGGTGGCCGTCGCCGAGACCCAGCTGTTGCCGGCAGTACGGGCCCGTCCGGGTGCGGTGGTGCTCGCCGACGGGCTGTCGTGTCGCCACCAGCTGGCCGATCTCGAGGGGGTCTCGGCGGTGACTCTCGCCGAGCTGCTGGCCAGTAGGCTGGCGCGGTGAACCCCCGCCACCGACGCCTCGTGATCCCGGTGGCCCTCGTGTTCCTGCTGGCCCTCGTGGTCGTCGCCGCGGTGTGGCGATGACCGACTCGCTCACCCGCGCGCTGGTCGACCTGCGCGGCAAGCTGCTCGACGACGAGGTGCTGGTCTCCGCCATCGCTGCCGGTCGTCGCCGCTCCGGCCGGCCCACGTGGCGCCGGGTCGAGCTGCGCTACGTCGACCTCAAGGCCGGTCGCCGCCTGCAGCAGACGTCGTATGACCAGACGCAGGCGCACACCAGCAACCACGCGCCCGGCGCGGAGGCCGATGCGGCGGTGGACGCACTGCTGGCGCAGCCGTTCGGGACCTGGCGGGTGGAGACCCTCGACGCCGTCCACCAGCTCCGGGTCACCAAGAAGGGCGACGCCCTCGTGCACACGCAGCCGCGGCCCGTGGCCGTCGAGATCGCGCGACGCCACGACCGGGACAAGGAGCGGCTGCTGCCGGCCGACGACCCGCTGCTGGTCGACCTGGGCATCGCCTCCGCCGACGGCCGGGTCAAGCCGAGCCGGATGGCGAAGTATCGCCAGGTCGAGGAGTTCGTCCGTCAGCTCGACGCGGCGCTGGGGGACGCGATCGACAAGGGCCACCTGCGCACCCCCACCGCCGCCGATCCGCTGCGCGTCGTCGACCTCGGGTGCGGCAACGCCTATCTGACCTTCGCCGCCCATCGGTTCCTCGCCGGCGTCCGCGGGCTGCCCGTCACGCTCACCGGGGTCGACACCAAGCAGCAGTCCCACGACCACAACGAGGCCGTCGCCGCCCGGCTCCAGATCCCGGCCACCTTCATCGTCGCCCCGATCGCCGAGGTCGAGCTCGACCCGGCGCCCGACGTGGTGCTCGCCCTCCACGCCTGCGACACCGCCACCGACGACGCGCTCGCGCGGGCGCTCGAGTGGGGTGCCGGCCTCGTTCTCGCGGCGCCGTGCTGTCATCACGACCTCGCCGCCCAGCTGCGTCGCCTTCCGGCGCCAGCGCCCTATGCCGCGCTCACCCGCGACGGCATCCTCCGCGAGCGGTTCGCCGACACCCTGACCGATGGGGTCCGGGCCCTGCTGCTGCGCCGGTCGGGCTATCGCGTCGAGGTCGTGGAGTTCGTCGAGAGCAAGCACACGCCCCGCAACACGCTCCTCCGTGCGGTGCGCACCGGCGACGGTGGCGGTGCCGACGCCCGCCGGGAGTACGACGACCTCGTCGCCGCCTGGGGCCTCCGGCCGCGGCTCGGCGAGCTGCTGGGCGAGGCCGGTGACTGAGCGACGGTGCCGTCGGGTGCGCCTCGCCCCGGCCCTCGTGGCCGCCGCGCTGCTGGCGGGTCTGGGCACGTCGGGCGCCCTGGCCGCAGCCGACGGTCGCGTCGTGGTGCGCTTCGCCGACCCGGCCATCACCGAGTCCAGCGGCCTCGTGGTCGTCCGCGGTGACCTGGTGACGGTCAACGACTCGGGGGGCGAGCCCGTGCTCTTCTCGGTGGACGCCGCGACCGGCGAAACCGTCGCGACGACGCGTTTCGCCGTCGCCCAGACCGATGTGGAGGCACTCGCCCCCTCTGCCGACGACCCCGGCCGTGTCTGGGTCGGCGACCTCGGCAACAACGACGGGTCGCGCTCGACGGTCACCGTCACCGAGGTCACCGTCGACGGGTCCAGCGACCTCGGCTCCGCGACGTCGTACGACCTGAGGTATCCCAGCGGCGAGAGGCCGGACGCCGAGGCGCTGCTGTGCGACCCGACCAGCGGGCGGCTCTATGTCGTCACCAAGGCGATCCTCGGCGGGACGGTCTATGCGGCACCGGCGCGGCTTCGCACGGACCGACCCAACCCGCTGCGCCCCGTCGGCACGGTGGGCTCGGTGATCACCGACGGGGCGTTCTGGCCGGACGGGCGGCACGTCCTGCTGCGCAACTATGGCGAGGTGGGCGTCTATACGTTCCCAGGCTTCGAGCCGGTCGCCACCATGCCGCTGCCGGCCCAGGAGCAGGGCGAGGCGCTCGCGGTCGACGGTGACGGGTCGCTGCTGCTCACCTCGGAGGGCGAGCATGCCGCCGTGCTCGGGGTGCGGCTCCCGGCCCGGCTCCGCGCGGTGCTCGACGGGGCGCCCGCGTCCAGCGACGATGCCTCGGCGGCCGCGTCGGCGTCCGCGTCGGCCGGGCCGTCGCCCAGCGCCTCGCCGTCGCCGGCACGTGACGACCAGGCCGATGCGGCGGACGACGGCCTGCTCGGGACCATCGAGTGGCTCCTCCTCGGCGGCGTCGTGGTGGCCACGGGCCTGCTCGTTGTCGTGTTCCGGCGCTGGTATCCCGCGGAGTAGCGTCGACGGCATGCGGGTGACGCCATGCCGGTGACCGTGGTGCGCGGTGACATCACCGAACAGTCCGTCGATGCGGTCGTTAACGCCGCCAACAGCGCGATGCGAGGCGGGGGAGGGGTCGACGGGGCGATCCACCGCCGCGGTGGCCCGGCGGTGCTCGAGGACTGCGTTCGGCGGTTTCCCCACGGTCTCGCCACCGGTGACGCCGGCTGGACGACGGCTGGAGACCTCCCGGCCCGCTGGGTGATCCACGTCGTCGGGCCCAACTTCCGCGCCGGGCAGACCGACCGGTCGCTGCTCGTGTCCTGCTATGCCCGGGCGCTCGCGGTCGCCGACGA
>JAGQUE010000042.1:0-4360 GCA_020438665.1 Nocardioidaceae bacterium
CCTGATTCAAAGTCAGGCGGGCCCTGCCGACAGACCAACCGGGGACGGCGCCAGTGAGTCTAGGTGAGGATCGTGGGGCCGCTCACGCAGAGGCGTCCCCGGGTCCACATGGCCAGGGCCACAGCCGCAGCTGCCGACACCCCTGCGGCAGCCCACAGCATGGCGTGGTCCGCGCCCACGACGCCCAGATAGGAGTAGCAGGCGTCGAACGAGGCATGGAAGACCGCGGCGACGAGCACACTTCCCGACGCCGCATTGACCAGGCACGACATCAAGACGCTGGTCGACACGATCAGGACCATGAAGGGCGCCAGCGGCAGCCCCTGGTCGCTCTCCCCCGGAACGGCGAGCAACGGGAGATGCCACACCGCCCACACGACGCCGATCACCACGGCAGCGCGGACCGGGTCGACGCGTTCCTGCAGCCGAGGCAGCAGCACGCCACGCCATCCAGCCTCCTCCGTCAGCAGGAACAACCCGGTGCCATAGGCGAGGTAGACACAGGCCGAGGGCAGCGACAGCGTCTCCCCCAGATGCAGGTCCCCGCCCGATCCGACGACCAGGGCCGCCGCTGTGAGCCCGACGCCGAGCGGGATCGCGACCGCTGCGAGGTAGGTCCAGGCTGGGACCCGCCAGCGCACGAGCCGACCTGCCAGGTCCCTCAGCCCTCCGCGGCCTGCGACCGCTCCGACGGTGAGCACCAGCAGGGGGGTCATGCTCCAGAGCGCGGCTCCCTGGGGGAGGTGCCAGCCGATCAGCCCGCGGTCCTGGGCGATCCGTGAGAACCAGAAGAGCCAGGGGCCGACGAACAGCGCGAGGGTGAGCGCGACCAGGCGGGCGCCGTACGGGCGTCCGAGACCTGGCCTGCCGTCGGTGGGAGTCGGCGCCGGCCGGGCGCCGTCGACGGCTGAGCGAGTGCCCGTCATGCTGCCACCTCCGCCGAGACCGTCCCACGACGCGTCACCCAGGCGGCGACGGCCCCCGTGGACACATAGCGCGTGACCACCATGGCCAGAGACATCAGCACGAAGGCGGCCGTCCAAGCGTCCGCACCGGTGATCTGGTGTCTCATCGAGAACTCCCCGACCGCCTGAGCCCCGCTGTGGGTGGCCCATTCGGCGAACGCGACCCGGCCGCCGATCACGACCACCCAGAGGGCCGCGAACGCGACGCCGGCCCTGACCACGACGTCCGCTCCCTTCGAGCGGACTCGGGTCAGCGAGGTGGCGACAAGACCGAGGACGCAGCCAACAACGGCCCCGACCACCTCGAGCCGCAGGTCATGACCAGCGGAGGGAAGGTCGCGGAGGAAGGCGAGACCGGCGACCAGCACGATGGCCGCGGGCACCGCGAAGGTGGCCCGGGTCAGCGGCTTGGTGCCGACGTTGCGGGTCAGCACCCACGCGAGCAGGGCACCGTTGAGGATCCATTGAGCAGTTGACATGGGTGGTCTCCTTGCGGGTCAGTTCACGCGGTCGCCGGTGAACGGCAGACGGACGCGTCGAACGTCGGAACGGACGAGACGGGCGCGACGGCGATCGGCGGCGTCGGCCAGCCGGCGCTCCATCTCCACACGGGCGTGGGCGAGAGTGACTTGGTTCACGACTTTGCTCCTTCGGTCGGCGTCGGTTGACGTCTAGCAAGGAGTCTTCGCGAGCAGCCGCCTCGGCGCTTCGGCGCAGCAGCCCGTCTCAGCCCGGTAGCTTCGGCCGAGGCCGGATCGGCCGAATGACGGTGGTCGGGACCGGGTCAGGTCCTGTCGGTGAGCTGAAGGTCGACCGTGACCAGCGTGCCCTGGCCCGGCGCGGACGTGACCTCGAGCCGAGCACCGATGCTCTGGGCCCGGTCACGCATGGTGCCGAGGCCGAGATGCCCGGGGTGCGCGACACCGAGGTCGAACCCCCGTCCGTCGTCGAGCACGGTGACCCGCAACGCCCCGTCGACCGTGGTCTCGAGAGTGACGTCGATCCGCATGGCTCCAGCGTGCTTGATGGCGTTGTGCAGCGCCTCGAGCGCGATCCGGTAGAGGTGCTCCTCGACGGCCGCCGGGATGACGACCCGCTGCGGCGGAGCGTCGACGTGGATCGGAATCTGCTCGCGCGCGGTCAGGGCGGTGGCCTGCTTGACGAGTGCCTGGGCGAGCCCCTCCTCCTCGAGCGCACCGGGGCGGAGCTCGAAGATCAGCGCCCGCATCTCCGCCAGGGCGGCCTGGGTCAGGCCCTGGAGCTGGTCGACCTCAACGGCCACGGGGTGGTCGGCGGCAAGCCCTGCGGCCTCGAGGTGGCGCTGCGCGGTGCGCACGTGCAGCGTCATCGAGAACAGGGCCTGACTCACGGAGTCGTGCAGGTCACGGGCCAGCCGATGGCGCTCGACCAGGGTCGCGTTCTGCTCGGCGGTGCGGAACATCGTGCTGTTGCGAACCGCCACGGCGGTCTGGTCGGCGAGCGACCTCAGGTAGGCCCGCTCGTCGGCGGTGAGGTCCTGGCCGGCGGCGAGATAGACGACCACTTCACCCACCTGCACCCCGGAGACGACCAGCGGAATGATGGAGACGTCGTGCCAGATGCGGTCCGGGAGGAACGGGAACAGCGGCTCGAGCGCTGGATCGGCCGTGGCCTGCGTCGCGAAGTCGCGCCTGATGGTCACGTCGTACTCGGGGACGGGCTCGAGTCGCTCGAAACCGCGGCGGACCCAGATCTCCTCCAGACACGCGGCGAAACCCTCGCCGAGGATGGGGTCTGCGTACGCCGTCGCGGGGCGCGAGGTGTCCTCTTCCCAGGAGATCACCGAGCACGCGAGCGCCCCGGTCGTCTGCCGGACCGCGGCGACGACCTCGGCGAGGGTGGCGGCCAACGGCTGGTCGACACTCATCCCGGTCGCGATCTGGGAGAACGTCTCGATCCGCGCTTCGAGAAGCTGGGTCGACGTCACCCGGTCGGTGGCATCGGTGATGATGTCGACGACGCCGACGACCTTGCCGTCTGCGAACAGGGGCGCGAAGAGCACGTCCCAATAGGTCGCCCTGCCGGGGATGTCGATCCGGTGTGCGGCCTGTCGGACCACCTCCCCTGCGAGCGCATGGTCGAACAGTTCTTGGACCGACTCCTCGTTGCCCGGGATGAGCTCGAAGATGTGTCTGCCGGGGGCGGTGTAGGCCGGCGGGACCCCGAGGTAGTGCTCGTAGAACCCGACCCAGGTCTTGTTGCAGCGCTGGAGCCGCATGTCGGTCCCGAACACGCCGATGCCCATCGGCGTGCGGTCGAAGAACAGCGCAAGCAACTGCGCATCGATCTGGTCACCGACAGGAGCCATCGCCTCGACGTGGGGCTGCGTCGGCATGGACGTGCTCCGCAGCGGCGAGGTCCGCCCGTCGTCAGGAGTGGCCGTGGCTGCCACGATCGACCCCACCGGTGACTGCTGCATCGACGAGACCCTCGCGAACCGCCCACATGGCGGCCTGGGTGCGGCTGGCGAGGCCGAGCTTGGCGAGGATGTTCGACACGTGGGTTCGCGCGGTCCGCTCGGCGACGCCGAGCCGCTTGCCGATCTCTCGGTTGGTGGCGCCCTCCGCAACGAGGACCACGACCTCGCGCTCGCGGTCGGTCAGTGAGTCGCCCGGGGTGGCCGGCGTGCGCAAGGAGGCGGCCAGGGCCGCTGCGACGGCCGGGTCCAGCCGAACCTCGCCCGCGATCGCGGCACGGATGGCATCGACGACATCCGGGGCGTCGGCGTCCTTGAGCAGGTAGCCCGTCGCGCCCGCGGCCAGTGCCGCGCGGATCCGCGCCTCCTCGACGAACGACGTGACCGCGATGACGTCGATACCTGGCCAGGTCGCCTTGACCTCGGCCGTGGCCTCGACGCCGTCGAGGTGGGGCATCTGCAGATCCATGAGGACCACGTCGGGGAGCTCACCGACGCGCTGAAGCGCCGCGATCCGGGCGAGTGCCTCGCGGCCGTCCCCGGCCTCCCCGACCACCCTGATGCCGGGCTCGGTGTCGAGATAGGCGGCCAGCCCCGTGCGGACGATCGTGTGATCGTCGACGAGCAGGACACGGATCGTCTCGTCGGGGGGCTCGGTCATGGGGTGGGATCCTCTCCTCGGCTGGCCAGGGCGACGGCGATCGCATCCAGGATCGCCGTCGCGTCACCACTCTTCTCGACGAATGCTGCCGCACCGGCACGGAGTGCGGGAAGGCGCAGCGACGCCTGCATGCTCACCGCGACCACGGGCACCCGGTCCGCCACGCGCCCGACCAGGGCCAGGGCATCTGCCGAGAGGTCGGGGATGTCGACGATCGCAACGGCGACATCCCGTGGCGGGATCCACGCCACTGACCGCGCCTCGTCGCTGCTCGCGGTG
>JAGQUE010000042.1:4514-20069 GCA_020438665.1 Nocardioidaceae bacterium
CGGCCGAGGACGACGACCGCCACCACGGCGCCCACCACGGTGACAAGGCTGGCCACGACCAGGCTCTGCTCGACCGCCAGGTCGAAGGCGCGGTGGGCTGCAGCGGCCAGGCCGGACCCCGCGGCACCCTCGTGGCGCGCCAGGGAGAGGGCCGCCCCATAGGAGCCACGAGCAGCGCCGGGGACATCGGAGGGCAGGCCGTGGCGGTAGCTGGCAGCGGCCAGGCTGCCGAGAACGGCAACCCCCAGAGCCGCGCCGATCTCCTGCATGGTGTCGTTCATCGCGGCCCCGACGCCCGCATGCTCACGGGGGAAGGAACCCATCAGCGCGGCGCTGGCAGGAGCCATCGCGACCCCCAGTCCGGCTCCGAGCCCGACCAGGCCGACCGCGACCGGCCAGTACTGCTCGCGCTGGACGGTGAGGCCGATGGTGGCCAGTCCGCCGGCGAGCAACAGCAGGCCGACAGCGATGGCGCGGCCGGGTCCGATCCTGGCCGACAGCTGTGGAGACAGCGGCGCGACGACCGCGATCGCCACGGCGACGGGCAGGACGCGCACCCCGGCGGCCAGCGGTGAGAAACCGAGGGTCAGCTGCAGGTGCTGGGTGAGCAGGAAGGTCGTGCCCGCGAGGCTGAACAGCAGCAGGCCGCCCACGGTGGTGGCACCCAGGAACTGGCCGGAGCGCAGCAGCGACACCTGGATCAGGGGCTGGGGGCACCGCCGTTCCCACCCGACGAACGCGACACCCGCAGCACCGGCCAGGGCGGCGCCGAGCCCGACGCGAACGTCGAGCCAGCCGTGGTCGGGCACCTGGATGGTCGACCAGACGATCGCAAGGATCCCCAACGACGACAGCAGGGCGCCCACGATGTCGGGCCGCGGCGCATCCTGGCGCCGCGACTCCGGCACGATCGCCAGCGCAGCAACGAGCGCCAGGAGGACGACGGGGACGTTGACGAGGAAGACCGATCCCCAGCCGAAGTGGTCGAGCAGGACACCCCCGACGATAGGTCCCGCGGAGACGCCCAGCGCCGAGACACCACCCCAGATGCCGATCGCCCGCGGCCGCTCGTCCGCCTCGAACACGTGCATCAAGATGGCCAAGGTCGCGGGCATCAGCAGCGCACCCCCGACCCCCATGACCCCACGGGCCGCGACCAGCACGACCACCGACGACGACCGGGCCGCGATGAGCGACCCCAGGCCGAAGACCGCCAGGCCCGTCAGGAGCCCACGACGTCGGCCGAACCGGTCTGCGGCGCTTCCTGCGATGAGGAGCAGCCCGGCGAACACCAACGAGTAGGAGTCGACCACCCACTGGACCTGGGACGTGGACAGGGAGAGATCCTCCACGAGCGACGGAACGGCCACGTTCAGGACGGTGTTGTCGAGGGTGACCATCACCAGGCTCAAACACAACACGGCGAGGATCCCCCAGCGACGCGGGTGGCGCTCGGGGCGCGAGGTGTTCGCGGATGGCGTCGGTGGCTGGGCTGGTTGGGACACGGTGGACTCTCCTCGGTGCGACGGACAGGCGGGCCGGCGGCCCTCCACCTACTCTTGGAGATGCCATGTCCTGGCGAGATCGGCCGGCGCGGCCGATGGGGATGCACCCTTGCGCCGACGCGATCTCGGCCGTCTGACGTAGGCGGCGCCCTCTAGGCTGCGGGGATGGACCTGCCTGTGATGCCGCCCGTGCAGCCCATGCTGGCCAAGCCGGTGAAGGGGATCCCG
This sequence comes from Nocardioidaceae bacterium, assembly GCA_020438665.1. The sequence goes on from JAGQUE010000042.1 coordinate 6,248, forward strand.
GATCCGGGCAAGTACGGCGGCCTGTCGTTCGAGCCCAAGTGGGACGGGTTCCGCTGCATCGTCTTCAAGGACGGCGACGAGGTCGAGCTGGCCTCCCGCAACACCAAGCCGCTGACGCGCTACTTCCCCGAGGTGGCGGCCGCGATGCGCGATCAGCTGCCGGACCGGTGTGTGCTCGACGGTGAGATCTTCGTGGCGATCGGCGACCGGCTCGAGTTCGAGGTGCTCCAGAACCGACTCCACCCTGCCGCGTCCCGGGTCAACCTCCTCGCCGAGGAGACCCCGGCCGGCTTCGTCGCCTTCGACCTCCTGGCGCTGGGCGACACGTCCTACGCCCAACGGCCGTTCGCCGAGCGTCGCGCCGCCCTGGAGCAGGCGCTGACGGGCCTGCCGGGCCCGTGCTACCTCACCCGGACCACCGAGGACCCGGCCGTGGCCGAGGCCTGGTTCCACGAGTTCGAAGGGGCCGGGCTCGACGGCGTGATCGCCAAGCCGCACTCAGCGCCCTACCAGCAGAACGCCCGCACGATGCTCAAGATCAAGCACGAGCGCACCGCCGACGTGGTGGTCGCCGGCTATCGCGAGCACAAGACCTCCACGCCGGAGCGGCCGCTGCTGGGGTCGCTGCTGCTCGGGTTGTACGCCGACGGCAAGCTGCAGCACGTGGGCGTCTCGGCGTCGTTCACCGAGAAGCGCCGCGCCGAGCTGATCGAGGAGCTCCAGCCGCTGGTGTGCGACATCGCCGAGCACCCGTGGGGTGAGTGGCAGGAGTGGGCGATCGCCAACCCCGACCGCGTCCCGGGCACCCAGAGCCGGTGGAGCCAGGGCAAGGACCTCAGCTTCACGCCACTGCGCCCTGAGCGCGTCCTCGAGGTCGGCTATGACCACATGGAGGGCCGTCGGTTCCGGCACACCGCCCAGTTCCGCCGGTGGCGCACCGACCGCGACCCTGAGTCATGCGGATATGACCAACTCGACGAGCCGGTCAGCTATGACCTCGCTAGGATTTTGGGTGTGGGATGAACCTGTCCCACCACGACCCGGCGGGGCCACCCGTCGGCGAACACACCGGCCCAGGGGGCGATGTCCGTGAGTGACTCCTACAACGTCGTGTTGCTCATCGAGGAGGAGCTCACCGCCGGCGACGCCGCGCAGGTGCACTCCCTCCACGAGGGCATCGACCAGCCCGTCACCTATCACGTGCTGTTGCCGATCGAGGACGCCTCGGCCCGGATCGAGGCCGCCATGGGGTCGCTGGCCGCCGGTGAGGTGATGGCCTCCCCCGCGATGGTGATGAGCGACGTGGACCTCGAGGCGCTCCGGCGCGAGTGCGAGGAGCGCTCCAACGAGCAGCTCGCCGCCAGCCTCACGGCCCTGCAGGTCAGCGGCGCCGAAGCGATCGGCTGCGTGGTCACCGAGCCGCCGATCGACGCGCTGGCCGCCAAGGTCGCAGAGGTCGACGGCCGCGAGGCGATCATCTTGACGCGGCCCCACGTCGTCGCCGAGTTCTTCCACGTCGACTGGACCTCACGGGCCCGGCGCAAGATCGGCGTCCCCGTCCTCCACCTGCTCGAGCGCGAGAACTTCGACGAGCAGGCCGGTCACGGCGAGGGCATCACGGGGTTCTGACGGGCCAGCTCGGCCACGATGTCGAGGTGCCCGGCGTGCCGGGCATACTCCTGAAGCACGTGGAAACAGATCCACTCCAGCGTGGGCGGCGTGCCGTCCCAGCCGGCGGCCGGCGTCGCCGGGGCCTGCATCGGGTGGGCGGCCAGGATCTCGGTCGTACGGCGCCCGAGACGCTCGAGGCGCTCGGCGAGCTCCTCGGCGGTGGTGCCTTCGGGCACGTGCCAGCGCGCCGCGGGGTCGGTGGTGTCGTCGCCGGTCCACGGGTCGCGGGCGGTCCAGTCGCCCCAGGGGTCGGCGACCGGCTCGCCGAGGAAGATCCACACGAACCATCGCTGCTCCATGTGGAGCACGTGCGACAGCAGCTCGATCGGCGTCCAGCCGGACGGCACCCGCGGGACGCGTCGCTCGGCCTCGTCGAGGGCCAGCACGGCCGCCACGAGACCGCGGCGATCGAAGTCGAGGTAGGCCGGCCACAGGGCTGCCACCTCGGGCGTCGGCTCCTCCGGGGTCACGGGGCGATCCGGTTGCCGTCGTCGTCCCAGTGGGCCGCGACCTTCTTGCTGGGCTGCACGCGGGGCGGCTCGCCCGGCATCTTGGGGTAGTCGGGCGGATAGTTCAGCTCAACGGCCCCCTGCTCCTCGAAGAGCGCGAGCAGGGGCTCCAGTGAGCAGGCGCGGTCGTCGATGGCCGCCCACGGGTCGCCCTGGTCGGCGAGCCGCTCTGGGACCGTGAACAGGTTGAGCCCCTTGGGGTCGGTGAGTCCGGCCAGCTCCTCCCACGAGAGTGGCGTCGAGACGGGGGCTCCGGGGATCGGCCGCAGCGAGTAGGCCGACGCGATGGTGCGGTCCCGCGAGTTCTGGTTGAAGTCGACGAAGATCCTGGCTCCGCGCTCCTCCTTCCACCAGGCCGTGGTGACCCGCTCGTCGCGCTTCTCCAGCTCGCGGCCGAACCCGATGGCGGCGTGACGGACGTCGACGAAGTCCCAGCGGGGCTCGATCCGGACATAGATGTGGACGCCGCGGTTGCCCGACGTCTTGGCGAAGCCGACCAGCCCCAGCTCCTCGAGCAGCTCCCGGGCCGCGCCCGCCACAGCGACGGCGTCCGCGAACGTCGTACCGGGCTGCGGGTCGAGGTCGATGCGCAGCTCGTCGGGGCGGTCGACATCGGTGCGGCGTACGGGCCAGGGGTGGAAGGTGACCGTGCCCATCTGGGCGCACCAGACCGGGACCGCGATCTCGGTCGGGCAGATCTCGTCGGCCGTGCGGCCCGACGGGAAGGTGACCTCGGCGGTCTCGAGATAGTCGGGCGCTCCCTTGGGGACCCGCTTCTGATAGAAGGCATCGGCCTTCTCCCCCGGCCGCCCGCTCGCGAGCGTGATGCCGGGGAGGACACCGGAGGGCCACCGCTCGAGCGCCGTCGGCCGGTCGCGCAGCGCACGCATCAGGCCGTCGCCGACCGCCGCGAAATAGCGGGCCACCATCAGCTTGGTGACCTCGGGGGTCGTGTCGGTCGCCGGATAGATCACCCGGTCGGGGCTGGTCACCCGGACCGCACGGTCACCGGCCTGGACCTCGGCGGCGGGAGTCGGCATGCGCTCCATCCTTACGGGTCGATGACGGACCGCCAAGGGCCTGGGGTCGCTGGGCGGCGGTCGGTAGTCTCGACGCCATGGCTTATGAGGTGGAGCGGACCCCCGAGGAGTGGCGCGCGCTGCTGACGCCGCAGGAGTTCTCGGTGCTGCGCGAGGCCGGCACCGAGCGGGCGTTCACGGGCGAGTACACCGACACCGAGACGGTCGGCGTCTATCGCTGTCGCGCGTGCAGCGCCGAGCTGTTCCGGTCGGAGACCAAGTTCCACTCCGGCTGCGGCTGGCCGAGCTTCTATCAGCCCGAGTCCGACGCGATCGACTACATCGAGGACCGGTCCCACGGCATGGTTCGCACCGAGGTCCGCTGCGCCCGCTGCGGCTCCCATCTGGGCCACGTGTTCCCCGACGGCTATGGCACCCCCACCGGTGACCGCTACTGCATCAACTCGCTGAGCCTGACGCTCGAGCCGATCGGCGAGGCGCCCGCACAGGCGGCCGTGGTCGACACCGCAGCCGACGAGCGCTGACTCCAGGCCGGCCGGGCCGGAGGCCCGTCGAGGTGCGACAACGCAGCCAGGCCGCCGGGATGGGGCCGCGCAGCAGGCGCACGATCGGTGGTTCCGGCTAAGGCAGCCGCAGGATCAGCTCGGCGGGGTCGACGCGCGGGCCGGTGAAGAACGGCGTCTCCTCGCGGACGTGGAGCCGCGCCTCGGAGCCGCGCAGGTGGCGCATCAGGTCGACGATGCGGTGGAGCTCGTCGGCCTCGAAGGCGAGGATCCACTCATAGTCGCCGAGGGCGAACGCGGCCACGGTGTTGGCGCGGACGTCGGCATAGTCGCGGCCCATCTGGCCGTGCTCGGAGAGCATCCGGCGTCGGTCGGCGTCCTCCATGACATACCAGTCATAGGACCGCACGAAGGGATAGACGCACACATAGGCGCGCGCCTCCTCCTCGGCGAGGAAGGCGGGCACGTGGGACTTGTTGAACTCGGCGGGCCGGTGGAGCGCCAGCTGGCTCCAGTGGGGCGCCAGCCGGGTCCCGAACGCCGTACGGCGGAAGCGGTTGTAGGCGTCCTGGAGCTGCTCGGCCGTGGCGGCGTGCCACCAGACCATCAGGTCTGCCTCGGCACGGACGCCGGACATGTCATAGGTGCCGCGGACGACGATGTCCTCGGTGGCGAGCTTGTCGAACAGCTCGGTGACCTCGGCCCCCTCGGCGACGCGGTCGGCGTCGCCGGCGGGCCGTTCGAGCCGGAACACCGACCACATGGTGTAGCGGATGGTGTCGTTGATCTCTCGGGCGCGGGCTGCCTTGCTCATGAGGGCCATTGTGCCGCGCGGCTCAACCGGTCAGCGACTCGGCGGCGACCGCCGCCGAGGCGATGACGGCCGGGATCCCGACGCCGTCGTACGCCGCCCCGCACACCGCCAGCCCGGGGATGCGCGCCACGGCCGCGCGGACCCGCGCGACCCGGTCGACGTGGCCGACGGCATATTGCGGCAGCCCGTCGGTCCACCGCTGCACGTGGGTCGCGAGCGGCTCGGCGCGCAGCCCGACGGCATCGGCCAGCTCGGCCAGCGAGACGGCGACGAGCTCGTCGTCGGAGAGCGCACCGACCGCCGACTCTCGGTGTCGCCCGAGAGAGGTGCGCAGGAACAGCAGGTCCTCACCCTCGGGTCCCGCCCCGCGGCCCGCCTCGCGGACCCAGCCCCACTTGGCGAAGGAGAACGTCGAGGCCTTGACCCTGCGGCCGGCCTCGACGGGCGGCACGAGGAAGCCCGACCCCGGCAGGTCCGGAACGTCGGCGGCCCGGAACGCGAAGGTGACGACGACGGTGGAGGCAGACTCGATCGCGGCGAGGTCCGCCGCGGCGTCGGGTGCGATGGGAGCAAGCAGGCGGGCGGTCTCGGCGGGCGGCGTCGCGAGCACCAGCCGGTCGGCCACGATCTCCTGCCCGTCGGCGACGACCACGAATCCTGGCCCGGATCGCCGCAGCGACGTCACCCTGACATCGGTGCGGGCCTCGAAGCGGCCGCTGTCCTCGAGCGCGCCAGGCAATCGCCCCATCCCGCCCTCGACGCAGGCGAAGACCGGCGCGTCATAGGTTCGCGGGATCCGTGCTCCCTGCTCGAGCAGCGACCCCTTGGCCAGCATCGGCAGCAGCATCGGGACCGCGGCACGGGTCGAGATCTCCCACGCCAGCCCGGAATAGACGCCGCCGAGCAGCGGCTCGACCAGCCGGTCGACCACCTCGTCGCCGAACCGGGCCGCGACGACCTCGCCGACCGACACGTCGCCCTCCACCACCGTGACCGGCAGCGACGGCTCCCGTCGTACGGCGTCGAGGCCCTCGTCCGACAGCACACCGGAGGCCGTCAGGTCGTCGAGGTCGAGCGGGATGCCCATCAGGGTCCGTGGCAGCGGGTGGAGGGAACCCCTGCTGAGGATCTGGGACTCGGCGCTGGTCGGGTGCACGATCGGCAGCCCGAGCTCACGGGCGAGGTCGACGCCTTCGGGGCGACGGTTGAGCATCGCCTCGGCCCCCACGTCGACCGCCACACCGGCGACCTCCTGGAGCCGGAGCTTGCCACCCAGCCGGTCACCCGCCTCGAGCAGCAGGGGCCGGGCGCCGTCGACACCGAGCAGGTGGGCCGCGGTGAGGCCGGCGATCCCGCCGCCCACCACGACCGTCCGGGGACTGCCGGTCTGGTCGGGGTCGCCAGCGGAGAGGAGCGCAGCAGGGTCGACGGAGAAGCTCACCGGCCCACTGTGCCACCGCACTCTCTCGCACCGGCAACCGGTGGGAACCGCCGTGACGCCGGCCGCGTCCCATGGGCATGTCGATGAACTCCCGCCGCCTCCGGCACTCGCTCCTGGCCCTGCCCGCCCTCGCGGCCGCGTTGACGCTGGTCGCCTGTTCAGCGGGAGGAGGGTCGGAGTCGGCGGGGTCGATGGACGCCCCGGCGGCAGGGCCGGCCGAGGCGGGCGGCGACGCCGCCGCCCTCGACAAGGGCAACGCGTTCTCGACCGCGAGCGGCGGGCGTGCCGACGGCGCTGCGGTCGACAGTGTCGACCCCGCCACCGACTACGCCCAGTCCTATGTGATCTCGACCGGGTCGGTCGGCTATCGCAGCAAGGACGTTGCCACGACGCGGTTCGACGTCCAGGCCGTGATCGACGCCCACGGCGGGCGCACCGACGAGGAGAAGTCGGAGAGTGACGACGAGGGCGGCCTGCTGCGCTCGCGGATCGTCTTCCGAGTCCCGGTCAAGGAGTTCGGCGACGCCATGGCCGAGCTGGACAAGCTCGAGGGCAAGACCTCGTCGTCGACGAGCAGCGAGGACGTCACCACCCAGGTCATCGACACCGACGTGCGCGTGAAGTCACAAGAACGCAGCATCGAGCGCATCCAGATCCTGTTCTCCAGGGCGCAGAACATCCGCGACATCATGGCGATCGAGACCCAGCTCCGGCAGCGCGAGGCCGACCTCGACTCCCTCAAGCAGCAGCAGGCCTGGCTCAAGGGGCAGACCTCGTGGAGCACCATCACCGTCAACCTCCAGCGACTGCCCGCCAAGAAGGTCGTCAAGGACGACAAGGACAGCGGTTTCCTCGCCGGTCTCACCACCGGCTGGCACGGCCTCAAGAAGGTCACCCTCGGCCTGGCCACCTTCGTCGGGGCGGCGCTCCCCTTCGCCGTCGTCCTGCTGATCCTCGGCATCCCGGCCTGGCTCTTCGTCCGCCGTTCCCGTCGCGGCACCACGCCCGCCGAGCCCGCTCCCGCCGAGTCCTGAAGTGGTCCACCCCAGGCGTGCCGTAGCGTGCCTGGGGTGACCAGCTCCTCGGACCAGCGTCGCCTGGCAGTCCTGATCGATGCCGACAACGCCAAGTCCACCCTCATCGGCCCGCTGTTCGAAGAGATCGCCACCCTGGGCACGGCGAGCGTCCGGAGGGCCTACGGCGACTGGACGGGCACCCAGCTGTCCGGCTGGAAGCGGGATCTGAACTCCCACGCCATCCAGCCCATGCAGCAGTTCAGCTATACCAAGGGCAAGAACAGCACCGACTCGGCGCTGATCATCGACGCGATGGACCTCTTGCACACCGGCAACCTGGACGGCTTCGTCCTCGTGTCGAGTGACAGCGACTTCACCCGCCTGGCGACCAGGCTGCGCGAGGCGGGGAAGATGGTGATCGGCATCGGTGAGCGCAAGACCCCGCAGCCGTTCGTCGCCGCCTGTGAGCGGTTCATCTACCTCGACCTGCTTGGCACCGCCCCCACCGCCGATGAGCCTGCCAGCGACGAAGGCGAAGACCCGGTCGCCCTGCCCGATCTCGAACGCATCCTGAGGGCGGCGATCGAGAGCACGACCGGCGACGACGGCTGGTCGTCGCTGGGCGCCGTCGGCAGCCACCTGTCCAAGAGCAACCCCTCCTTCGACCCGCGCGACTACGGCAAGTCCCGTCAGCTCGGAGCGCTCGTCGAGGCCCAGTCCTATGTCGAGGTACGCCGGCCCGGCGGCGGAGTCGTCAACGTGCGGCTCAAGTCGAGCGCCGCCCCGACCCGCAAGCGCGCGGCCAAGAGAGCCCCGGCCGCCAAGAAGCCCAGCGCCTAGCCCGGACCCGGTAAGCCCTCCCCCGGCTAGTCCAGCGGATAGGTCTGGACGAACTCGGTCAGGCGGGCGAGCTGGTCGGGGTCGGTGGTGGGGATGACCCCATGACCGAGGTTGAAGATGTGGCCGCGCGCGGCGCGGCCGGCCTCGATGACCTCAGCCGCTCGGGCGGTCATCACCTCGGTCGGGGCGAAGACCAGGGTGGGGTCGAGGTTGCCCTGGACCGAGCGGTCCCCGACCAGCGGCACCGCCCGGTCGAGCGGCATCCGCCAGTCGACGCCGACCACATCGGCGCCCGCCTCACCCATGAGGGGCAGCAGGCTGCCGGTGCCGACCCCGAAATGGATGCGGGGGACGCCGAGCCGGCCGACGCGGTCGAGCACGGCCGCGGAGTGGGGCATCACGAACTCGCGGTAGTCGCGGGGCGTGAGCGCCCCGGCCCACGAGTCGAACAGCTGGATCGCCGAGGCTCCGGCGGCCACCTGGACCTCCAGGAACGCCGCCGCGATCCCGCCGATCTTGGTGAGCAGGGCGTCCCAGACGTCCGGAGCGCCGAACATCATCGCCTTGGTGCGGGCGTGCTCCTTGGACGGGCCTCCCTCGACAAGATAGGACGCCACCGTGAAGGGCGCTCCGGCGAACCCGATCAACGGGGTCGCGCCCAGCTCGCCGACCAGCTCCTGCACGGCCCGGGTGATGAAGGGGACGTGCTCGGGCGTCAGATCGGGGATGGCCGCCACGTCGGCCAGGGTCGCCACGGGCTCGGCCACCACCGGGCCGACACCCGGCTTGATGTCGAGGTCGACGCCGACGGCCTTGAGCGGGAGCACGATGTCGGAGAACAGGATCGCGGCGTCGACGCCATAGCGGCGTACGGGCTGGAGGGTGATCTCCACGATCAGCTCGGGCGTCATGCACGACTCGAGCATCGCCACCCCGTCGCGGGTGGCCCGGTATTCCGGCAGCGAGCGGCCCGCCTGACGCATGTACCAGACCGGAGTGTGCGAGGGCATCTCCCCGCGGGCGGCGGCCAGGAAGGGACTGTCGGCGAGGGATGGCATGGGGTGAATCCTCCCAGGTGGGGCGGCGTGTTGGCACATCGGCCGCGGGGCACCGACATACCGTGAGGCCATGGTCGTCGGTCACGACAAACCGCCTGCGCAGGGCGAGGAACAGCCGCCTGAGTTCCAGGCGGCGGTGGCCGGCATGCATGCCGCGCGGCTGCGTCCCGAGCTGTTCTGTGAGGAGATGCCGGCGCCCCAACGCATCGCCCCCTACGCCGCCGCGCTCACCGCTGACATCACCGTCGAGGACACCGAGGTCGGCACCGGCCGGATCATCGTGTTGCACGACCCTGCGGGCAACGACGCCTGGCAGGGCACCTTCCGCTGCGTGTCCTACTGCCGCGCCGACATCGACCCCGACATGATCACCGACCCGTTGCTGGCCGAGGTGGGCTGGACCTGGCTGACGGAGGCCCTGCAGGGCAACGGCGCCCACTATCTCGCCGCGTCCGGTACGGTCACCCGGGTGGCCACCGAGAGCTTCGGCGGCATGGCCGACGACGAGGCCACCGCCCAGATCGAGATCCGCGCGTCCTGGACACCCTGTGACGAGACCGGTCAGGCTTATGACGTGGAGCCCGACATCGCGGCACACGTCGAGGCCTGGGGCGAGCTGCTGTGCGCCGCTGCCGGCCTCCCGCCCGTGCCCGAGGGAGTGGCGTCCATGCCGAGCAGGCGCGGACAGCGGGGCACGGGACGACGAGGAGCCAGGCCCTGAGCAGTCCTGACGACGCCCCCGTCACCGACGTCGAGACCGACGGCCCGCAGCAGTCCCGGGCCCCGTTGCTGACGTTGCGCGACGGGCTGCCGCCCGTCACCGAGACCGCCGACCAGCTCCGCGAGGTCGCTGCGACCATCAGCGCCGGCACCGGGCCGGTCGCCATCGACGCCGAACGGGCATCCGGCTATCGCTACCACGCCCGCGCCTACCTCCTCCAGCTGCGGCGCGAGGGCTCCGGCATCGCCTTGGTCGACCCGATCTCGGTGGGCGACCTCGGCCCCCTGGCCGAGGCGCTCGAGGGCACCGAGTGGGTGCTGCACGCCGCGACCCAGGACCTCGGGTGCCTGGCTGAGGTCGGCCTACGACCGTCGGCCCTGTTCGACACCGAGCTCGCCGGGCGACTGCTGGGCTATCCCCGGGTGGGCCTGGCGACGCTGGTCGAGGAGGTGCTCGGCTTCCGGTTGCGCAAGGAGCACTCGGCGGTCGACTGGTCCACGCGGCCTCTTCCCGAGGCCTGGCTCGACTATGCCGCCCTCGACGTGGAGCCGCTGGTGGAGCTGCGCCAGGCGCTGCTCGAGGAGCTCGAGTCGACAGGCAAGGCCGACTGGGCGCGCCAGGAGTTCGACTATCTGCTCTCGTTCGAGCCGGCCGTGCGGTCCGAGCCCTGGCGTCGTACGTCGGGCGCCCACCGGGTCCGCGGCCGGCGCGCCATGGGAGCCGTCCGCTCGCTGTGGGAGGCACGCGACCGCATCGCGCAGGAACGCGACGTGGCACCTGGGCGGCTCATCCCCGACTCCGCCATCGTCGCCGCCGCCGTCGCGATGCCGACCTCGGCGGCCAAGCTGCTCGCCACCGACGGCTTCCACGGCCGCGGGGCCCGTCGTTATGCGCGCGAGTGGATGGCCGCCATCGACGAGGCCCGCGACATGCCCGAGAGCGACCTGCCGGGCCGCGCCCCTCGGTCCGATGGCCCTCCGCAGGCGCGGGCCTGGGCCGACAAGGACCCGGTCGCCGCCGCCCGCCTGACCCAGGCGCGTGCCGCGATCGCCGAGCTGTCCGAGCAGCACGCCGTGCCCCAGGAGAACCTCCTCACGCCCGACACCCTGCGTCGGCTGCTGTGGACACCCCCCACGAGCCGCGACCCCGAGGCCCTCTCCGCGGCAGTGGCGGAGCGGCTCGCCGACCATGGCGCCCGGCCGTGGCAGATCGAGCTCACCGAACCGGTGCTGGTGTCGGCGATCCTCGACGCCGACCGAGCCGCGGACTGACGCCGCGGGTCAGCGCTAGGGAGACGCGCTGGCCGACCCCGACGGGCTCGGAGTCTCGCTCGGCGGGGCGAGGATCGGCTGGGAGACGATGTCGATCTCGGAGGTGATCTCGTCGAGCGTGTCGTCGAGGAACTGGCCCGTCACGAGCTCGTCGAGCAGCGGCGCGACGCTGGCCTCGAGCCGGGCCCACGATGACAGCAGGGGCGGGACCTGGATGTCGCGGACACTCTGGTTGAAGATGACGGCGTTGGCGGGCTCGAGACCGGGCTGGAGGAAGGCGTCCGACGACGCCACCGACACGTTGGCCGGCACGAGGTAGCCCTGCTCGGCCACCTTGGACACGGCGTCGGCCGAGAGCAGGTGGACCAGCAGGTCGGCGGCCGCGTCGAGATGGGTGGTCGTGTTGGAGATGCACAGACCCGTCACGTCTCCGACCGTGGCGGAGCGGCTGATCTTGGGCATCGGCATCACGTCGAACCTGAGGCCCGGGACCTGTCGCAGCTCGGGGACGAGGTTGCGGTAGCCGGCGATCATGCCGAGCCGGCCACGCTCGAACAGCTCGAGCCCGTCGCGCTTGTCGAGCTGCTCGGGCGTCGGTGTCACCTGGGCGTTGCGCAGCAGCGTGAGCGTGGTGGCCAGCGCGGCGCGGGTGCTGCCATCGGAGAAGGCCAGGGAGCTGGGGTGCAGGATGTCGTCGAAGACCTTGCCGCCGCCGGAGTAGATGAACGGCGCCAGCCCGAGCAGGGTCGGCTCGATATAGACGCCTCGGATGTTGCGCCCCGGCTTGGTCGCGAACTGTGCCGCCGCCGCGAACTGGTCGAAGGTCCAGTCCTCGCGCTTGCCGCTGGTCTCGTTGGGCTCGGGCACGTCAAGGCCGCGCCGAGCCATCTTGTCGAAGTCGACCAGGTCGGTGTTGAGGTAGATCACCATCGGCGAGATGGAGTAGGGCATGCAGGCCAGCGAGTTGTCCTTGGAGAACGCCGCCAGCGAGTCACGGGCATAGTCATCGCCGAACGAGACGCCGCGCTCGTCGAGCAGCTCGTCGACCGGGTGGGTCAGATCGCGCTCGGTGAACCAGGCCAGGTCGCGCTGGGACAGCATGAACACGTCGGGCAGGTCGCCGCCGCGATAGGCCTGCACGGCCTGGTCGCGTGAGCCGAAGGTGCGCACCGTGACGCTGACGTCGAGTCCGGGGTCGCTGAAGTCGTCGGCACCGTCGCTCAGAGCGGCGACCTCGCCCGGGGCGCCGAAGACCCCCACGGACAGGTCGACCGGCTCCGGGGCGATGGTGGGCGACGACGAGGGCGTCGGCCCGGGCTCAGGTGTGGAGGAGCACCCTGCGAGCAGCAAGGAGAGCACGGCGACGGCGCCGAGCGCGCGGCTCGGCCACCCCGTTGCACGCGAGTTCACGGCCAACCTCTCCGGCTCCCGTCCCTGGGGGAGCAGGTTCACCCTATCGACCCGGTCCTTGGCCCGGTCAGCGGGTTTTCGGGTGATCCCGCTGAGGACGGGTCTCGCGGGACGGCCCGGCCGGCCAGGCGGGGATTCAGCCGAACTGGTGGAACCGTCGCGCCTCGGCGACCACGCGGTCGAACACCGCACGGTCGAGGGCCGCCCCCTCCCGCCGGATCGCCGAGCGTGGCAGGCGCAGCAACCGATCGAGCCTCACCTCGCTGGGACGCCGCTGGCGGTCCCAGCCGCCGACGCCGACATCCATCCAGTAGCGGCCGTAGCGCGCCTCGTCGCGGGCGTCGTGGTCGTGGTCCTTGCTGGTGAGCATCAGACCCACCCACTGGCCGCGCTGCTTGCCGAGGAGCAGCACGGGCCGGTCCTTGCCCTGGGCCGGGTCCTCCTCGAAGGGCACCCAGGCCCAGACCACCTCGCCGGGGTCGGGCCGCCCGTCACGCCGCGGTCGATAGCTGACGGCCGGCGGGGCGGCCCTGCGGGCCTCGCGACGGACCGACCAGCGTTCGCGGAGGTTGCGCAGCAGCGGCATGAGCCGAGCCTAGGGCCGGCCACGGGCAGCCAGGCAGCGCGACACCGTTCTCGACACCGGTCCGGGGTTGGGTGCGCCGGACCGGGAGCGCCTCACGGCGCGCGGCCGCTCGCAGCGGCGAATGTTGGGACCCGGGGCTGCCGCGGCCCGGCGCACCCCCTGAGTCTAGGTCGCGTTCGGTCGCCGGCCCAGGGCTACCGCAGCCAGGGTCACAGCAGCCAGGGTCACGGGAGCCAGGGTCACGGGAGCCAGGGTCACAGCAGCCAGGGTCACAGCAGCCAGGGTCACAGCAGCCCGTGGTCGAGCTCGACGTGACCGGCGCTCTCGAGCTGCTCGGCCAGCGCGAGCATGCGGCCGGCGTCGTCCCCGGCGTCGGGGTTGACCGGAAGGCTCGCCCGGCCGGTGGCGACCACGCGGGCGAACGCGGCGGCGCGGAACAGCACGTCGGCGAAGTCGCCCTCGGCGATGCCGCGCAGCACCTGGTCGACCATGGCCTTGAGCTCCTCGGGGCCCGGTGGCTCCGCCACGCCCGCCACCACCCGGGCCACCGGCACCCGCAGTCGGCCGGCCTCGAACTGGGCCGCGGCGCCGGCCGGGTCGGCATAGACCCAGGCCCGGAGGAGATAGAGCCGCCACAGGCAGCCCGCCAGGGAGTCCGCGGGCGCGCCCGCCCACAGCTCGGCGAGCGTCTCGAGGCCTTCGGCCTCGGCCAGGTGGACGACCCGGTCGGCGACGGCGGCGTCGTCGGCGTCGTGGGCGCCCCGGACGAGCAGGGTCGCCGCCCGCTCCGCCGCCTCGGACAGACGGTAGGGGTCGGCACCGCCCTCCAGGGCGTCGAAGAACCGCTCCCCCGGCGTCACCGGCCGGTGGTGCGGCCGCGGTTGCTCGGCCATCGCTCCAGCCTACGAGGTGTCACCCGACCGCCAGGTGAGGTTGGTTGAT